>NZ_CBFFRK010000052.1:0-29408 GCF_965644245.1 Erwinia sp. V71 | reverse complement strand
GGTTCCGGCAGCCTTCAGTGGTCTTTGCAGAGTTAAGACAGACGGCTTAGCGTTGCACTTCGAACTTGAATCCGCCCTTTCGGTATGAGTACCATTCAGGCGTATCTGCCAGCCGTTGGCAAAATTTTGCGTCAGGTTAGCAAACACCTTACGCGAGTCGATATCAAAGTGTGCCCAGTCTGCTGCCGCGTTGGTGCTACGGGAATAACTCGTGCGTTCACCATTAGTGAACCAGGTTGGAATACCACCAAATGTCGCGTTGCTGGTATGACTCTGCATATAGTCATAACCCACGGAGGCGGTAAGGCTATCGGTCAAATCAGTATCAACTACGCCATAGAGGAATTTTTTATCTTTTTTGTAGCGGTCCATATAGCCGTTCTGATCCTGATAGCCAGTCACCACACGGCCACGCACTGCACCAGATTCGCTCAGAGGAGCTGACACATCCAGCACATAGCGTTGCTTATCCCAGCTACCGTAGCTGGCGCTGACATTGCCCTTAAAGGTTTTGCTGTCAGCATGCTTACGCACCATATTGACAGATGCTGCCGGGTTACCGGTACCGCTCATCAAACCGGTTGCACCACGCACCACTTCAATACGTTCGTAAATGGCAGTATCAGAGCTATCGTCACCGAACCCCCAGCCATCATTCACTGATGTTGGAATATCATCAAAGCTGAAGTTATCGATGGTAAATCCGCGTGAATAGAATGTCGGGCGTTCACTGTCATAGTAAGTTGTGGAAACCCCGGTGGTATTGGTCAGCACATCACCGATGGATTGCAGGTTCTGATCCTGCATACGCTGCTCAGTGATCACGCTAACCGACTGCGGCACATCGCGCGGTGCCAGCAGCATTTTGGTGCCCGCGCGGGTGGTTGAGGTGGTGTAGTCCTGTTCCTCGTCACTGGCCGATGTCTCCGCACTGCCCGTGACCACCATTTCCTGCGCCGCGCCGGAAGTCGCGGCCGCGCTAACATCCGTTTCCGCCGCCTGCACCCGCGACAGCACCATCAGCGCATGAATGGCCAGCGCCAGTAAGGAAAACGCAAAAGTGTGGCGCCCTCCCGGCACAGGCATAGCGGTTTTTCTGTGTCTCACAGACATAATTTTTCCCATTGAAGTATTGATGAATAAAGCAATATCACTGCCGTGTGGCTGGCCTGCGCCATGTTGCAGGCGCGGGCTAAAGTCACCTGAAAACAGGCGCAACATAGAACCCAATAGATAATAAAAACGATAATGATTTGCATTAAAATTATCACAAAGGTTCTACCACCAACGATGTAACAAAACAATACAGAGAGGAGGATTTAGGCCAGAAGCACAGGCAGACTGCAGACTGCAGATGCAGATGCAGATGCAGATGCAGATGCAGATGCAGATGCAGATGCAGATGCAGTTGCCAGCAACGCCAGCCTGC
Organism: Erwinia sp. V71; assembly: GCF_965644245.1. Taxonomy (NCBI): domain Bacteria; kingdom Pseudomonadati; phylum Pseudomonadota; class Gammaproteobacteria; order Enterobacterales; family Erwiniaceae; genus Erwinia; species Erwinia sp. V71. The sequence goes on along the minus strand of NZ_CBFFRK010000052.1, from coordinate 27,979 downwards.
GCTAAAGTCGCCCCCTTTTTTCGCGATGCGGAGGGTCAACATGTTTATCGGATTCGATTACGGGACGGCTAACTGTTCGGTGGCAGTAATGGAAAACGGCGCGCCGCGCCTGCTGTCGCTGGAAAACAATTCGCCCTGGCTGCCGTCAATGCTGTGCGCCCCGACCCGCGAAGCGATCAGTGAATGGCTGTATCGCCATCACCAGGTGCCGACGCCGGGTGCCGAAACTCAGGCGCTGCTGCGGCGCGCAGTGGCGTTTAACCGCGAAGAAGATATTGAGGTCACGCCTGCCAGCGTGCAGTTTGGCCTTGCCTCGCTGGCGCAGTATATGGATGACCCTGAAGAAGTGTGGTTCGTGAAATCACCAAAATCCTTCCTCGGTGCCAGCGGCCTGAAGCCGCAACAGATCGCGCTGTTTGAGGATCTGGTGTGCGCGATGATGCTGCATATTCGCCAGACGGCGGAAACGCAGACTGGTCAGACGATTGACCAGGCGGTGATTGGCCGGCCGATTAACTTCCAGGGACTGGGCGGTGAAGACGCTAACCAGCAGGCGCAGGGCATTCTTGAACGCGCGGCAAAACGCGCCGGTCTGCGTGATGTGGTGTTCCAGTTTGAGCCGGTTGCCGCCGGGCTGGAGTTTGAAGCCACGCTGCAACAGGAAACCAAAGTGCTGGTGGTGGATATCGGCGGCGGAACCACCGACTGCTCGGTGCTGCTGATGGGCCCACAGTGGCGCGACAAAGCGGAGCGTAACGCCAGCCTGCTTGGTCACAGAGGCTGCCGCGTCGGCGGTAACGATCTCGATATTACGCTGGCCTTTAAAGAGCTGATGCCGCATCTCGGCCTTGGCGGACAAACCGCTAAAGGCATCGCCCTGCCCGCCCTGCCATGGTGGAATGCGGTCGCGATTAACGATGTTCCCGCGCAAAGCGATTTCTACTCCAGCGCCAGCCGCAAACAGTTGCAGGATCTGATACGCGATGCGCAACAGCCGGAGGCGGTGAAACGTCTGCTGAAAGTGTGGCAGCAGCGCCTCAGTTACCGTCTGGTGCGCGCAGCGGAAGAGAGCAAAATAGCCTTGTCCGATCGTGAACAGACGCGTGCTGCACTCGATTTTATCGACACGGCACTCGGCAGCGATATCAGCGTGGCGGGATTGCAGGCAGCGATACAGCAGCCACTGGAGCGAATTCAGGAACAGGTGAAGCTGGCGCTGGAGAGCAGCGCCACACGCCCGGATGTGATTTATCTCACCGGCGGCAGCGCGCGCTCACCGCTGCTGCGCCAGGCGCTGCAGCAGCAACTGCAAGATATTCCGCTGGCCAGCGGTGACGATTTTGGTTCCGTCACCGCCGGTCTGGCACGCTGGGCACAGGTAGTATTCTGATAATCAGCGGCTGGCCAGTTCCAACTGCTGACTTTCGGCGTCACTGAGTTTCAGCGTCGCCGCTTTTACCAGTTCATCTACCTGCTGCAGCGACGTGGCGCTGACAATCGGTGCGGTAATGCCCGGCTGGGCAATCTGCCACGCCAGTGCCACCTGGGTCAGCGACACGTTGCGTGCATCAGCAATCTCATCCAGCGCAGCGAGAATTTTCAGGCCGCGCGGATTCAGGTACTTCTGCACCACTCCATCACCGCGTTTACTTTTGCCCGCATCCTGTGGCGTACGGTATTTACCGCTCAGGAAGCCGCTGGCGAGGGAATAGTAGTTAATCACGCCCAGCTGCTTCTCCTGCGCCAGCTGCTGCAGTCCGCTTTCAAACGGCTGACGATCATAAAGGTTATATTCCGGCTGAAGGGTCTCATAGCGTGCCAGCTGCTGCTGTTCGCTGATCTTCAGCGCTTCTGCCAGCCGTTCAGCGGTATAGTTAGACGCACCAATGGCACGCACTTTCCCCTCTTTAACCAGCGCATCGAAAGTCGCCAGCGTCTCTGCCAGTGGCGTGTCTTCATCATCGCGGTGTGCCTGATAGAGATCGATATAATCGGTTTGCAGACGACGCAGCGAATCTTCTACTGCCTGACGAATGTATTTCGCTGCCAGACCGGTTTTGCCATTACCGAGATCCATCCCCACTTTGGTGGCCAGCACAATCTGCTCACGCTTGCCGCTTTTCTTCAGCCAGTTGCCGATAATGGTTTCCGACTCACCGCCCTGGTTGCCATCGGCCCAGCGCGAGTAAACATCTGCGGTATCAATAAAATAGAGCCCCTTCTCTGTCAGTGCATCCAGCAGGGAAAAGGAGGTTGCCTGGTCAATCGTCCAGCCAAACACATTGCCGCCAAAGGTAAGTGGCGGAACCTGCAGCTGACTACGACCTAGCTGACGTGCGGGTAACTGACTCATACTCTTTCTCCTGAAATTGAATGAATTCTTACGCGCCAGTCAGCTTAGCAAACATTTCCCGCCGCGCTTTGGCAAATACTGGCGAAGGATTTTCAGCCAGGGAATAACCCGCGTCGCACACGACATCATCCATCTATACAGTTATCCTTAATTCCTTCATTTTTTTACGGTATCAGATGACTAAACTTAACGGACTTTGCGGATAAGCCATTTGCATCCGTTACCCTACCGGACGACACCGCTGGAGAGCCTTGCACCGTTATGAACGCCCGTAAAACTACGCTGATCACTGTTGCTGTCGCGCTGGCTGTCGCCGCCGCTTTCTATGGCTGGCAGAGCTGGCATGCCGACAGTGGCGAAACCAGTGCCAGCTCGCAACAGCCGCGCGGCAAAGGCGGACGGCGGGCGATACCGCTGGCGCCGGTACAGGCCAGTGAAGCCGTGACACAGAGCGTGCCACACTATCTCAGCGGCCTTGGCAGTGTCACCGCCGCGAATACCGTCACGGTGCGCAGCCGCGTTGATGGCGAACTGATGGCGCTGCATTTTAATGAGGGCCAGCAGGTCACGGCCGGTCAGCTGCTGGCAGAGATCGATCCGCGGCCATATCAGGTGGCACTGACGCAGGCACAGGGACAACTGGCGAAAGACCAGGCGACGCTGGCGAATGCACGTCGCGATCTGGCGCGTTATGAAAAGCTGGCGAAAACCGGCCTGGTGGCGCAGCAGGAGCTGGATACCCAGCGCTCGCTGGTCAGTGAAACGCTCGGCACCATTAAGGCCGACGAAGGCAGCGTCGCCAGCGCCCAGCTTAATCTGACTTACAGCCGTATTACCGCACCGATTGCCGGACGCGTTGGCCTGAAGCAGGTGGATATCGGCAACACCATCAGCAGCGGCGATACCACCGGCATTGTGGTGATTACCCAGACGCATCCAATCGATGTCACCTTCAGCCTGCCGGAAAGCAGTATCCCGTCGATCCTGCAGGCGCAAAAAAGCGGCCAGCCGCTGCTGGTGGAGGCCTGGGATCGCAGCAATCAGCAGAAGCTCACCGAGGGGCAACTGCTGAGCCTCGATAACCAGATCGACAGCACCACCGGCACCATTAAAATGAAAGCGCGCTTTGCTAATCAGGACGACCAGCTGTTCCCCAACCAGTTTGTTAACGCCCGCCTGAAAGTGAATACTCTGCAGGATGCGGTGGTGATCCCGGCGGCGGCGCTGCAGATGGGCAATGAAGGCCACTTTGTCTGGGTCGTGAACAGCGACAACAAAGTCAGTAAAAAACGCGTCACTGCCGGTCTGCAGGATAGTGAGAAAGTGGTGATCAGCGCCGGACTGAATGCCGGCGAACGGGTGGTCACTGACGGGCTGGATCGCCTGACGGAAGGCGCCACGGTGGAAATCGTCGCACCGCAGACCACCCCGCTCTCTTCCGGTAAAAGTGCGCAACCGGCGAAAGGAGAACGCTCCTGATGCAGGTAATGCCCCCTAACGCCAGTGGCGGACCTTCGCGGCAGTTTATTCTGCGCCCTGTCGCCACCACCCTGCTGATGGTGGCGATTCTGCTGGCCGGGATTATCGGCTACCGCGCCCTGCCGGTGTCGGCGTTACCGGAAGTCGATTATCCCACCATTCAGGTCGTGACACTGTATCCAGGCGCCAGCCCGGATGTGATCACCTCAGCGATTACCGCGCCGCTGGAGCGCCAGTTTGGTCAGATGTCCGGGCTGAAGCAGATGTCATCGCAGAGCGCGGGGGGCGCATCGGTGGTAACACTGCAGTTCCAGCTGTCGCTGTCGCTGGATGTCGCCGAACAGGAAGTGCAGGCGGCCATCAACTCCGCCAGCAATCTGCTGCCGTCCGACCTGCCGAATCCGCCGGTGTACAGCAAAGTCAATCCCGCCGACCCGCCGATTATGACGCTGGCGGTGACCAGCACCAGCCTGCCGCTGACCCAGGTGCAGGATATGGTGGAAACTCGCGTGGCGCAGAAAATTTCCCAGGTGTCCGGTGTCGGGCTGGTCAGTCTGACTGGCGGCCAGCGTCCGGCAGTCAGAGTGAAGCTCAATGCTCAGGCGCTGGCCGCACTCGGTTTAAGCAGTGAAGATGTGCGCACGGCGATTGCCAGCGCCAACGTTAATTCGGCGAAAGGCAGCCTCGATGGTCCGGAGCGTTCCGTCACGCTTTCCGCCAATGACCAGATGAAATCCGCTGAAGATTATCGCCAGCTGATTATCAGCTACCAGAATGGTGCCGCAGTACGCCTCGGCGATGTCGCCACGGTGGAACAGGGTGCGGAAAACAGCTGGCTGGGCGCCTGGGCCAACCGCCAGCAGGCGATTGTACTGAATGTGCAGCGCCAGCCGGGGGCGAACATTATTGCCACCGCTGACAACATTCGTCAGTTGCTGCCGGAACTGACCGCCTCGCTGCCGAAATCGGTCGATGTGCAGCTGCTGTCGGATCGCACCACCAATATCCGCGCCTCGGTGGATGACGTCCAGCTGGAGCTGATGCTGGCAATTGCGCTGGTAGTGATGATTATTTACCTGTTTCTGCGCAATGTGCCCGCCACCATTATTCCGGCCGTGGCGGTGCCGCTGTCACTGGTTGGCACCTTTGCCGCCATGTATTTTCTCGGTTTTTCCGTTAATAACCTGACGCTGATGGCGTTAACCATCGCCACCGGTTTTGTCGTCGATGACGCTATCGTGGTGATTGAAAATATCTCGCGCTATATCGAGAAAGGCGAAAAACCGCTGGCGGCAGCGCTGAAAGGCGCAGGCGAGATCGGCTTTACCATTATTTCACTGACTTTCTCGCTGATTGCGGTGCTGATCCCGCTGCTGTTTATGGGCGATATCGTTGGCCGTCTGTTCCGCGAATTTGCCGTTACGCTGGCGGTCGCCATTCTGATTTCCGGCGTGGTGTCGCTGACGCTGACGCCGATGATGTGCGCCCGTATGCTTAGTGCCGAGTCGCTGCGGCAACAGAACCGTTTTTCCCGCGCCAGCGAAGCGCTGTTTGAGCGGGTGATTGCCGCCTACGGTCGGGTGCTGGCGCGGGTGCTGAACCATCCGTGGCTGACGCTCAGCGTTGCCTTCGCCACCCTGCTGCTGACACTGCTGCTGTGGGTGCTGATCCCGAAAGGGTTCTTCCCGCTGCAGGACAACGGCATTATTCAGGGTACGGTACAGGCGCCGCAGTCGGTGTCTTATGCCAGCATGGCGCAGCGCCAGCAGGCAGTGGCATCGGTCATCATGAAAGATCCGGCGGTAGAGAGCGTCACCTCATTTATTGGTGTTGACGGTACCAATCCGGCGCTTAACAGCGGCCGTTTGCAGATCAACCTGAAACCCCTGGCACAGCGCGGCGATCGTATACCGGTGGTGATCGCGCGGCTGGAACAGCAGGTAGCGCAGGTGCCGGGGATCAGCCTGTACCTGCAGCCGGTGCAGGATTTAACCATTGATACGCAAATCAGCCGCACTCAGTATCAGTTTACCCTGCAGGCCGGTTCACTGGATGCGCTGGGCGAATGGGTGCCACAGTTGTTAAGTAAGCTGCAACAGCTGCCGGAGCTGAAAGATATCAGCAGCGACTGGCAGGCTCAGGGGCTGGAGGCGTACGTCAATGTGGATCGCGACAGCGCCAGCCGTCTCGGCATTTCCATGTCTGATATCGATAATGCGTTGTATAACGCCTTTGGCCAGCGTCTGATCTCCACCATTTACACCCAGGCCAGTCAGTACCGCGTGGTGCTGGAGCAGGACAGCCAGAGTACGCCCGGGCTGGCGGCACTGGACAGTATTCGCCTGACCAGCAGCGACGGCGGTTCGGTGCCACTGAGTGCCATCGCGCGCATTGAGCAGCGTCACGGCGTGCTGACCATCAACCATCTGGATCAGTTCCCGTCCACCACCTTCTCATTCAATGTCGCCGACGGCTACTCGCTGGGCGATGCCGTCAGTGCCATCACCCAGGCCGAGAAGCAGCTGGCGATGCCGTCGGAGATCATGACCCAATTCCAGGGCAGCACGCTGGCGTTCCAGGCGGCACTGAGCAGCACCGTGTGGCTGATTGTCGCGGCGGTAGTGGCGATGTATATCGTGCTCGGCATTCTGTATGAGAGCTTTATTCACCCGGTGACGATTCTTTCCACCCTGCCCTCCGCGGGGGTCGGCGCACTGCTGGCACTGATGCTGAGCGGCAATGAGCTGGATGTGATTGCGATTATCGGCATTATTCTGCTGATCGGCATTGTGAAGAAGAATGCCATCATGATGATCGACTTTGCCCTCGCCGCCGAACGCGAACAGGGGATGACGCCGTATGACGCCATTTACCAGGCCTGCCTGCTGCGCTTCCGTCCGATTCTGATGACCACGCTGGCGGCACTGTTAGGCGCGTTGCCGCTGATGCTGAGTACCGGTGTTGGTGCGGAACTGCGTCATCCGCTGGGGGTGGCGATGGTCGGTGGTCTGATCGTCAGCCAGGTCCTGACACTGTTTACCACTCCGGTGATCTACCTGCTGTTTGACCGTCTGGCACACGCCACGCGCCGTCGCTTTAACCGGCCGGAGACAGGCGCATGAAATTCTTTGCGCTGTTTATCTACCGCCCGGTCACCACCATCCTGCTGACGCTGGCGATTGCGCTGGCGGGTGTGCTGGGCTTCCGTCTGCTGCCGGTCGCCCCGTTGCCGCAGGTGGATTACCCGGTGATCATGGTCAGCGCATCGCTGCCCGGCGCATCGCCGGAAACCATGGCCTCGGCGGTCGCCACACCACTTGAGCGTTCGCTGGGACGCATTGCCGGCATCAGTGAGATGACGTCCACCAGCTCACTCGGCAGCACCCGCATTATTCTGGTGTTTGATTACGACCGCGAGATTAACGGCGCTGCGCGCGATGTGCAGGCGGCGCTGAATGCCGCGCAGGCGTTGCTGCCCACCGGCATGCCGAACCGGCCGACCTACCGTAAAGCCAATCCGTCCGACGCACCGATCATGATTATGACGCTGACCTCCGATACTTATTCGCCGGGGCAGTTATACGACTACGCGTCAACACAGCTGGCACAAAAGCTGTCGCAGATAGAGGGCGTCGGTGATGTCTCGGTGGGCGGCAGTTCGCTGCCCGCAGTCCGTGTGGAACTCAATCCACAGGCGCTGTTTAATCAGGGCGTGTCGCTCGATGCGGTACGCCAGAGCATTGCCAATGCCAATGTGCGCAAACCGCAGGGCGCGATTGAAGATCAACAGCAACGCTGGCAGCTGAAAACCAATGACGAGCTGAAAACCGCCGCCGACTACCAGCCACTGGTGGTGCACTACAACAATGGCGCGGCGGTGCATCTGCGCGATGTCGCGACAGTGGAAGATTCGGTACAGGATGTGCGTAACGCCGGGATGTCGAATGCGCGTCCGGCAGTGTTGCTGCTGATCCGTAAATCCGCCGATGCCAATATTATCCAGACCGTCGATCGTATCCGCGCTCAGACGCCCGAACTGCAGGAGATGATGCCCGCCGCGATTCAGCTGGATATCGCCCAGGATCGTTCCCCGACCATTCGAGCTTCACTGGAAGAAGTGGAGCAGACGCTGGTGATCGCCGTTGTGCTGGTGATTCTGGTGGTGTGGTTGTTTCTCGGTTCCGGTCGCGCCACCTTTATCCCGGCAGTGGCGGTGCCGGTGTCGCTGATTGGCACCTTCGCCGCCATGTATCTGTGCGGCTTCAGTCTGAATAACCTGTCGCTGATGGCACTGACCATCGCCACTGGCTTCGTCGTCGATGACGCCATCGTTGTGCTGGAAAATATCTCGCGCCATATCGAACAAGGGATGAAACCGTTACAGGCGGCGCTACAGGGCGTACGCGAAGTGGGCTTTACCGTGCTGTCGATGAGTCTGTCGCTGGTGGCGGTGTTTATGCCGTTGCTGATGCTCGGCGGTATGATTGGCCGCCTGTTTCAGGAGTTTGCCGTCACGCTGTCAGTGGCGATTCTGATTTCGCTGGCGATCTCCATTACCCTGACACCGATGATGAGCGCCCGCCTGCTGCGTCACCGCCAGCCCTCACGTCCCACTCGTCTGCAGGGCTTCAGCCAGCTGATGCAGCATGTACAACAGGCCTATGGCCGCTCGCTGCACTGGGTGCTGGACCATGCGCGCTGGACGTTAATGCTGCTGCTGGCGACTATCGGCCTGACGATTTACCTCTACATCACCATTCCGAAAACCTTTTTGCCGGAGCAGGATACCGGTCGCCTGATCGGCTCGATTTCCGCCGACCAGAGCATCTCGTTCCAGGCGATGCGCGGCAAGCTGGAGGATTTTATGAAAATCGTGCGTGAAGATCCGGCGGTCACCAATGTCACCGGCTTTACCGGCGGTTCCCGCACCAACAGCGGGTCGATGTTTATCTCGCTGAAACCACTGAGTGAGCGCAAAGAGAGTTCGCAGCAGGTCATCGCCCGGCTGCGCAGTAAGCTGGCACAGGAACCGGGCGCGCGGCTGTTCCTGATGGCGGTACAGGATATTCGTATCGGCGGCCGGGAAGCCAATGCCGAATATCAGTACTCGTTGCTGTCAGATAATCTTGACGACCTGCGTACGTGGGAGCCGAAAATCCGCCAGGCCTTTGCCGCGCTGCCGCAGCTGGCGGATGTCAATTCTGACCAGCAGGACAAAGGGGCAGAGATGGCGATTACTTATGACCGCGAAAGCATGTACCGGCTGGGCATCAGCGTTTCGGAGGTGAATGCCTTACTGAATAACGCGTTCGGCCAGCGGCAAATCTCCACCATCTATCAGCCGCTGAATCAGTACAAAGTGGTGATGACCGTCGATGAGCGCTACACCCAGGACATCAGCGCGCTGGACAAGATGTTTGTGATTAACAGCGACGGTAAGCCGGTTCCGCTGTCGTTCTTCGCCAGATGGCAGCCAGCCAACGCGCCGTTGTCGGTAAACCATCAGGGACTGTCGGCTGCCTCCACCATTTCGTTTAACCTGCCGCCGGGCGTGTCACTGTCAGAAGCATCAGCCGCGATTGAACGCACCATGACGCAGCTGGGGGTGCCCGCTTCTGTACGCGGCAGCTTTGCCGGGACAGCGCAAACCTTCCAGCAGACGCAAAACAGCCAGCTGTTGCTGATTCTGGCGGCCATCGCCACCGTGTATATCGTGCTGGGCATTCTGTATGAGAGCTATGTGCATCCGCTGACCATTCTCTCTACCCTGCCCTCAGCCGGGGTCGGCGCACTGCTGGCGCTGGAACTGTTTGACGCCCCCTTCAGCCTGATTGCGTTAATCGGTATTATGTTGTTGATTGGTATCGTGAAAAAAAATGCGATTATGATGGTGGATTTTGCGCTGGTGGCGCAGCGCAGCCACAATCTCACCGCGCGTGAGGCGATTTATCAGGCGTGTCTGCTGCGTTTCCGGCCCATTTTAATGACCACGCTGGCGGCATTGCTCGGCGCGCTGCCGCTGGTGATCAGCAGCGGTGACGGCGCGGAGCTGCGCCAGCCGCTGGGGATTACCATTGTCGGTGGACTGGCGATGAGTCAGCTACTGACGCTGTACACCACGCCGGTGGTGTACCTGTTTATGGATAAGTTACGTCGTAAACCAGTGGTACAGCAGGCAGAAATACAGTAATGCGGCGCAATATGCCCCCCCATTATATGGGGGGGTTGGGGAGGGGGAGCCAACGACCCGGCATCTCAGTCGTTAGCTCCCCCATCCCTGCCTTCCCCCGTGTCACGGGGGAAGGTGCAAGGATCACCCACGAAAAAGAGAACAAACCATGAAAATCGGTCACCGCGCCGCAGGCGCAGGAGACATCATCCGATGAGCACGACCCCGGCCACCGTACGCTGGCAGTTATGGATTGTGGCGTTTGGCTTTTTTATGCAGACGCTGGACACCACCATCGTCAACACCGCGCTGCCCTCCATGGCACGCGATCTGGGCGTCAGTCCGCTGCATATGCATTCGGTGATCGTCTCCTATGTGCTGACGGTCGCCGTCACCCTGCCGGTCAGCGGCTGGCTGGCTGACCGTTTTGGTGTCCGTAATATCCTGTTCTGCGCCATCCTGCTGTTCAGCCTGGGTTCCCTGTTTTGCGCTCTCGCCACCACGCTCGATCAACTGGTGACAGCGCGTGTGATACAGGGCATCGGCGGCGCGATGATGGTGCCGGTCGGGCGGCTGACGGTAATGAAAATCGTGCCGCGCGACCAGTATATGGCGGCGATGACCTTTGTCACCCTGCCCGGTCAGATTGGCCCGCTGCTGGGTCCGGCACTGGGCGGCGTGCTGGTGGAGTACGCCAGCTGGCACTGGATCTTCCTGATTAATATCCCGGTCGGCATTATCGGTGCCATCGCCACCGTTACGCTGATGCCTAACTACAACCTGCCCGGCAGACGCTTTGACTTCCTCGGGTTTATCCTGCTGGCGGCGGGTATGGCGACACTCACCCTGGCGCTGGAAGGACAGCGCGGCGATGGCAGCAGCCTGTTACCCGCGCTGATGATGCTGGCTGGCGTATTTTCATTGCTGTTTTATCTGTTGCATGCCCGGGGTAACGACAACGCCCTGTTCAGCCTGAAACTGTTTGCTAACCGGGTGTATGCCATTGGTCTGCTCGGCAGCCTGACCGGGCGTATCGGCAGCGGTATGCTGCCGTTTATGACACCGCTGTTTCTACAAATCGGCATGGGGTACAGCCCGTTTCATGCCGGTCTGATGATGATCCCAATGGTGCTGGGCAACATGGGAATGAAGCGCATTGTGGTGCGCATCGTTAATCGCTTTGGTTTCCGCTACGTGCTGACCGGCGCCACGCTGGCGCTGGCCGTCGTGGTGCTGTTGTTCCCGCTGGTGGCGCTGCTTGGCTGGTGGTGGCTGCTGCCACTGGTGCTGTTCCTGCAGGGCATGGTGAATGCTATTCGCTTCTCGGCGATGAATACCCTGACACTGAAAGAACTGCCGGATGAGCTGGCTTCCAGCGGCAACAGCCTGATGTCGATGGTGATGCAGCTATCGATGAGTATCGGCGTCACCATCGCCGGCCTGCTGCTCGGCAGTTTCGCCCACCACGATGGCGCAGGTAGCGGCCAGGCTCAGCAGACCTTTATCTGGACTTACCTCTGTATGGCGCTGATTATCGCCCTGCCCGCGCTGGTGTTCTGGCGCGTCCCGGCCGATCTCAGCAAAAGCGCCACCCTTGAACGCAGGAGACACCGTCAATCATGAGGAAAATGCGTTTCGGCATCAGCGCCAAACTGTTTCTCGCTATCTTTTCCACCTGCATGCTGGTGCTGATTATTATGCACTGGGGCGTGCGCGTCAGCTTTGAACGCGGCTTTATCGATTACATTAAACGCGGCAATGAGCAGCGGCTGGAGCTGCTGAGCGAAGCGCTGGCGGATCAGTACGAACAGCACGGTGACTGGGACTTTCTGCGTAACAACGGCAAGATGATTTTCACCATTCTGCGCTCGCTGGAGCAGAACCCGGATGCCAATAAACCGCTGCCGCCACACGGCTGGCGCACGCAGTTCTGGGTGATTGACCAGCAGTACCAGGTGCTGGTCGGGCCGCGCGCACCGCTGCCGACGGAAGGCCCGCGGCGCAGTATTACCACCAGCAATAACAAAGTGGTGGGCTGGGTGGTCGGCTCGCCGTCCGATGGCTTAACCCGCAGCACCGATATCAACTTTGACCAGCAGCAGCGGCGCACCAGCTGGCTGATTGTCGGCCTTTCCACCCTGCTGGCTGCGGCGGTTACCTGGCTGATGTCACGCGGCCTGCTGGCGCCGGTCAAACGACTGGTGGAAGGCACGCAGTATCTGTCGCGCGGCGACTATTCACGCCGTGTTGAAGTCAGCAGTGACGACGAACTGGGACGACTGGCACAGGATTTTAACCGCCTCGCCAGTTCGCTGGAAAAGAATGAGAGCATGCGCCGGGCGTTTATGGCCGATATCTCCCATGAACTGCGCACGCCGCTGGCGATCCTGCGCGGCGAACTGGAAGCGATACAGGATGGCGTGCGTAAACTGACACCGGAAGCCATCAGCTCACTGCAGATGGAAGTCGCCACGCTCAGCAAGCTGGTCGACGATTTGCATCAGCTGTCACTGTCAGACGAAGGCGCACTGGCTTATCGCAAATCCGGCACCGACCTGGTGTCACTGCTGGAAGTGGTCAGCGGCAGTTTCCGCGCGCATTTTGCCAGCCGGGAACTGACACTGAGTCTGGCGTTGCCGCAGCAGGCACCGTTTTTCGGCGATGCCGACCGGCTGATGCAGCTGTTCAGCAATCTGATGGAAAACAGCCTGCGCTACACCGATGCCGGGGGCGGGCTGAAAGTGTCGCTGCAGCAGCAACCGGGCAAAGTGTGGCTGTTGTTTGATGACTCCGCACCTGGCGTTACCGATGAGCAACGGCTGCAAATTTTTGAGCGTTTTTACCGCACCGAAAGCTCGCGCAACCGCGCCAGCGGTGGTTCCGGGCTGGGGCTGGCGATTTGCAAAAATATCGTTGAAGCCCACGGCGGCACCCTGAGTGCAGACCACTCTGATTTGGGCGGCCTGCGCATTAAGATAGAATTGCCGCTCGACACCCACTGATTATCCCCGCCATACTTCAGGATGCAGGTGCGCTGGTTCACCTGCAGCTTGCTGGCTTTTGGGGTAAAAAAATAATATGACCGACTATCGCGAACCATTGATTCTGATTGTGGAAGATGAGCCGAAGCTGGCTCAGCTGTTAATCGATTATTTACAGGCGTCCAATTACCGCACGCACCATATCGCTGACGGCAGTCAGGTGCTGAGTTACGTGCAGCAGACCCCGCCGGATCTGATGCTGCTCGACCTGATGCTGCCAGGCGTTGATGGCCTGACCCTGTGCCGCGAACTGCGTCGTTTTTCTGATTTACCGGTGATGATGGTGACGGCAAAAACCGAAGAGATTGATCGTCTGCTTGGTCTGGAAATTGGCGCGGACGACTATATCTGCAAACCGTTCAGTCCGCGTGAAGTGGTGGCACGGGTGAAAACCATCCTGCGCCGGGTGAAACATTCGCCGGAAGAGGTGCAGAAAGCTTCACTGCTGCTGGTGGATGAAGGCCGTTTTCAGGCCAGCTGGAACAACCGCCCGCTGGATCTGACCCCGGCGGAGTTTCGCCTGCTGAAAACACTGGCGCAGGAACCCGGCAAAGTGTTCTCACGCGAGCAGTTGCTGAATCATCTGTATGACGACTATCGCGTGGTGACAGACCGCACTATCGACAGCCATATCAAGAATCTGCGCCGTAAACTGGAAGCACTCGACAGCGAGCAGCCGTTTATTCGTGCCGTGTATGGCATGGGTTATCGCTGGGAAGCGGATATCTGTCGCCTGGTTTGATCTGCGTCAATTTACATTCCGCTTTTCACCTCCTACAATCCCCGCACATTTTATATGGCCAGCGTATTATGCGCTGGCTAACGGCTCGACAGCCGTTCTGACCTGACATCAGACTGAGAACACCATGTTTAAACCGGAACTCCTTTCTCCGGCCGGTACGCTGAAAAATATGCGTTACGCCTTCGCCTATGGCGCAGATGCGGTATATGCCGGTCAGCCACGCTACAGCCTGCGTGTGCGCAACAACGAATTCAATCACGAGAACCTTGCCAGAGGGATTAACGAAGCGCATGCGCTGGGCAAAAAGTTCTACGTGGTGGTCAATATCGCGCCGCACAACGCCAAACTGAAAACCTTTGTCCGCGACCTGCAACCGGTGATCGATATGGGGCCGGATGCGCTGATTATGTCCGATCCGGGCCTGATTATGATGGTACGTGAAGCTTTCCCGGCGATGGATATCCACCTGTCGGTGCAGGCTAACGCGGTCAACTGGGCGACGGTGAAATTCTGGCGACAAATGGGACTGACGCGGGTGATTCTGTCGCGCGAGCTGTCGCTGGAAGAGATTGAAGAGATCCGCCTGCAGGTGCCGGATATGGAACTGGAAATCTTTGTCCATGGTGCGCTGTGCATGGCCTACTCCGGTCGCTGCCTGCTCTCGGGCTACCTGAACAAACGCGATCCCAACCAGGGAACCTGCACCAACGCCTGCCGCTGGGAATATAAAGTGGAAGAAGGCAAAGAGGACGAGATCGGCAACATCGTGCATCAGTATGAGCCGATTCCGGTGAAAAACGTCGAGCCGACGCTCGGTGCAGGCCAGCCGACCGACAAAGTGTTTATGCTCGAAGAGGGCCAGCGCCCAGGCGAATATATGACCGCCTTTGAGGATGAGCATGGCACCTACATCATGAACTCGAAAGATCTGCGCGCAGTGGCGCATGTCGAGCGCCTGAGCAAAATGGGTGTGCATTCGCTGAAAATCGAGGGACGTACCAAGTCGTTCTACTACTGTGCCCGTACGGCACAGGTGTACCGTCGCGCGATTGATGACGCCGCAGCCGGTAAACCGTTTGACCCGACGCTGCTGGAAACGCTGGAAGGTCTGGCACACCGTGGCTACACCGAAGGTTTCCTGCGTCGCCACACCCACGACAGCTACCAGAGCTATGAAACCGGCCACTCCATCTCCGAACGTCAGCAGTTTGTCGGTGAATTTACCGGTGAACGTCGTGGCGGGCTGGCGCAGGTGGATGTGAAGAATAAGTTCTCCGTCGGCGACAGCCTGGAGATGATGACTCCTGCGGGCAACGTCACCTTCCGCCTGGAGATGATGGAAAACAACAAAGCACAGGCCGTCAGCGTCGCGCCGGGAAATGGCCATTTCGTCTGGCTGCCGATCCCGGAAGAGATCGACCTGAGCTATGCACTGCTGATGCGTAATCTGGCGGATTAACGCTATACCCGTCATACTTCAAGCTGCAGCTGCGTTGGCTTCACCCGCTCCCCCCAGTCACATAGTCAGCTATGCTCCTGGGGATTCGCGGGCTTGCCGCCTTCCTGCAGCTTGAATTATTTAGGCTATAACATGCCGGGAAATTTACTTTCCGTAACAGATCTTAGGGAAGGTGCGATTTAATCATTCAAAGTTCTGTTCATGACTACAATGATTGCCGTTCATCTATCGTTTTCAGTGTTTTGGGCGGTTCTTTGTTCATTTACCATACGATGACAGGACGAAAAAATGGTTCCCATCGAATTAATCGCACCTTCCTTAGAATCCGATCACATTCCGCTACGCGTTTTATCGCTAGTATCTGCCTTGCCAAAAATGAGCAATAAAAAAGCAAGGTTTTACAGGAACCACCTCATTCGCCCGCCCGGCTCCCCCGTGCGGGTTTTCTTTTTTCTGCCCCCTGCACCGCTAAATATTTCCGCTATCCTGTGTTATACCTGTTAGCTTCCCGGCCATTGCGGCCAGCGCAACGAAAGGAATAACCATGGCAAAGCAGTCACTTACGCTGGTGATCTTAAATGGCAAAGGTGCCGGAAACGAAGAGCTGCGCGCGGCGATTAACGCCCTGCGCGACGAAGGCTACCCGATAGCGGTGCGTGTCACCTGGGAACACGGCGATGCGGAGCGCTATGTCGCTGAAGCAGCAGAGCTGAAAGCGGAAACGGTGGTGGCCGGTGGCGGCGATGGTACGATTAATGAAGTCGCTACCGCGCTGGCAAAGCTGGACAGCGCCGGGCGACCGGTACTGGGGATTCTTCCGCTCGGCACCGCCAACGACTTCGCCACCAGCGCCGGTATTCCGGCCGAGATGGCGCAGGCACTGCGCCTGGCGATCAGCGGCAAAGCGGTCAGCATCGACCTCGCCTGCGTCAATCAGCAGCGCTACTTTATCAATATGGCGACCGGCGGTTTTGGCACGCGCATTACCACCGAAACCCCGGAGAAACTGAAATCGGCACTGGGTGGCGTTTCCTATTTTATCCATGGCCTGCTGCGTATCGATCAACTGAAAGCAGACAGCTGTGAAATCACCGGGCCAGACTTCAGCTGGCAGGGCGATGCGCTGGTGATCGGCATCGGCAATGGCCGCCAGGCAGGCGGGGGGCAGCGTTTATGCCCGACGGCGCTGATCAATGATGGCGCGCTGGAGCTGAGTGTGGTGACGTCGCAGGAGATCCTCACCACCCTGCTGCACAGCCTGACACGTGATGACAGCAATCCGAATATTGTCTCCGCCTCGCTACCGTCGCTGACCATTCGTTCACCGCATGAAATGACCTTTAACCTCGATGGCGAGCCGCTGACGGGCAGTGAATTCCATATTGAAGTGCTGCCACAGGCGCTGCAGTGTCGCCTGCCACCGTCCTGTGAGCTGATAGCGTAAGCGTAAAGTCCCCTCCCCCATAAAATGGGGGAGGGCCAGGGAGGGGGAACAAGCAGCTCAGTGCCGCCAGCTCCCCCATCCCAGCGTTAACGAACCACATCCCTGTGGTTCGCCCTTCGGGCCGAAGCAAGCTTCGGTCAAATTCGTTCCTGACGAATTTGTCCCCCGCTCGCGGGGGAAGGAGCAAAAATCCCCTACCCCCTCACAACGTGATCCCGCTAACAAATCCGCTACGCCAACTTGTATGGTAGTATAAAAGTGCGTAGTTTTTCATCATCGATACGCAGCACAAGGTCAGTGAGATGAAAATTGTTAACGCGGAAGTGTTTGTCACCTGCCCCGGCAGAAATTTTGTGACAGTGAAGATCACCACCGATGAAGGGCTTACCGGTATTGGCGACGCCACGCTGAATGGCCGTGAACTGCCGGTCGCGTCCTACCTGAAGGATCATATCTGTCCGCAGCTGATCGGCCGCGATGCCCATCAGATCGAAGATATCTGGCAGTTCTTCTACAAAGGCGCGTACTGGCGGCGCGGACCGGTGACCATGTCGGCGATTTCCGCCGTGGATATGGCGCTGTGGGATATCAAAGGCAAAGCCGCCAATATGCCGGTTTATCAGCTGCTCGGCGGCGCATCACGCAGCGGCGTGATGGTGTACTGCCACACCACCGGCCATTCGATTGATGAAGTGATGGACGACTACGCGCGCCATAAAGAGCTGGGCTTCAAAGCGATTCGCGCTCAGTGCGGCGTGCCGGGCATGAAAACCACCTACGGCATGGCGAAAGGCAAAGGGCTGGCTTACGAACCGGCAACTAAAGGCAACTGGCCGGAAGAGCAGATGTGGTCGACGGAAAAGTACCTCGACTTTACCCCGAAACTGTTCGCTGCCATCCGCGACAAATTCGGCTTCGACGAACATCTGCTGCACGATATGCACCATCGCCTGACGCCAGTCGAAGCCGCGCGTTTTGGTAAAAGCGTCGAAGATTACCGCCTGTTCTGGATGGAAGATCCGACTCCGGCGGAAAATCAGGAATGCTTCCGCCTGATCCGCCAGCATACTGTGACACCCATCGCCGTCGGCGAAGTGTTTAACAGTATCTGGGACTGCAAACAGCTGATTGAAGAGCAGCTGATCGACTATATCCGCACCACCATCACCCATGCTGGCGGCATTACCGGGATGCGCCGTATCGCCGATTTCGCCTCGCTGTATCAGGTGCGCACCGGCTCGCATGGCCCGTCCGATCTGTCACCGATTTGTATGGCGGCGGCGCTGCACTTTGACCTGTGGGTGCCGAACTTCGGCGTGCAGGAATATATGGGCTACTCCGAACAGATGATGGAAGTGTTCCATCACAGCTGGACCTTTGACCACGGCTATATGCATCCGGGCAATAAGCCGGGGCTCGGTATCGAATTCGATGAAAAGCTGGCGGCGAAATACCCGTATGAACCGGCTTATCTGCCTGTTGCCCGCCTCGAAGATGGCACCCTGTGGAACTGGTAAGGAGACACCTATGAATGCAGTGGTGATTGAACGTCCGGGTGCGCTGGTACTGGAACAGCGCGCCATCCCGCAACCCGCCGCCGGTGAAGTGCGGGTCAAAGTGCGCTACGCCAGCATCTGTGGTTCCGATGTGCATATCTGGCACGGCCACAATCCGTTTGCCCGTTACCCGCGGGTAATCGGCCATGAATTCTTCGGCGTGATTGATGCAGTGGGTGATGGCGTTGATGCCGCCCGCCTTGGCGAACGCGTGGCGGTTGATCCGGTGGTCAGCTGCGGTCACTGCTACCCCTGCTCGGTCGGCCGTCCCAATGTCTGCAGTGAGCTGCAGGTGATTGGCGTTCATCGCGACGGCGGGTTCAGTCAGTATGCGCTGGCGCCCGCAGGCAATGCTTACCGCTTACCCGCCAGCATCCCCGACACGCTGGCCAGTCTGGTGGAACCCTTCACTATCGCCGCCAATATCACCGCCTTTCTGCAGCCGCAGACCAACGATATCGCCCTGATTTACGGTGCGGGGCCGATGGGACTGACCGCCATCCAGGTACTGAAAGGTGTGTATGGCGTACGCGAGGTGATCGTCGTTGATCGTCTGCCGGAACGGCTGGTGCTGGCGCAACAGAGCGGCGCAGACCGGTTGCTGGATAACAGCGAAACCCCGCTGGAGCAGCAGCTGGCTGGCGTGAAACCGACGCTGATTATCGATGCCGCCTGTCATCCGGCGATCCTCAATGAAGCGGTCGCGCTGGCGTCGCCCGCTGCGCGTATCGGCCTGCTCGGTTTTTCCGGCGAGCCGTGCACCCTGACGCAACAAAGCCTGACCAGCAAAGAGCTGTCGCTGTTTACCTCACGGCTGAACAGCAAACGCTTCCCGCAGGTGATTAGCTGGATGGAACAGGGACTGATCCAGCCAGAGAAACTGGTTACCCATACCTTTGCACTCAGCGAAGTGGAACAGGCGATGACGCTGTTTGAAAAACAGCCGCGCAGCTGTTGCAAGGTCGTGCTGAAAGTCGACTGAACCACGATCGGGCCAGCCGCCGCTGGCCCGCACCGGGAATGCTGTACCTGAAAACCCTAATATTATAATTATTCCGGAGTCATCATGTTCAAGAACCTGCGCTGGACTATCGTCCTGTTGTTATTCCTCGTCTACATGATCAACTACCTCGATCGTGTCGCACTTTCCCTGACCGTGCCGATGATTGAAAAAGACCTGATGCTGAATGCCGAGCAGTTCGGCATGATTTTCGGCAGCTTCTTCTTCGGTTACGCACTGTTTAACTTTATCGGCGGCCTCGCGGTCGATAAATATGGCCCGACGCTGGTACTGGGCGTGGCGGTCGGCATGTGGTCGCTGTTCTGCGGCATGACGGCGATTGCCACTGGCTTCTGGTCAATGCTGATCCTGCGTATTCTGTTTGGTATGGCGGAAGGCCCGATCTGCGCCTCGGCAAACAAAGCGATTAACGGCTGGTTCCCGAAAAAACAGGCGGCCACCGCGATGGGCTTTCTCAGCGCAGGTTCACCACTCGGCGGCGCGGTAGCCGGGCCGATTGTCGGCTGGCTGGCGCTGTCCTTTGGCTGGCGTCCGGCGTTTATGATCATCTGTTCGATTGGTATCGTCTGGATGGTGATCTGGTTCTTTATCGCGGCGGATAATCCGGCGAAAAGCAAACGTGTTTCCGCCGATGAGCGTGCGCTGATCGACCAGTTGAAGCATGAACCCATTAGCGCGGAAGAGGATCTGACGCAGTCCGCCCATGGCCTCGGCTACTACCTGCGTCAGCCGATTATCCTGGTCACCGCTTTCGCTTTCTTCTGCTACAACTACATTCTGTTCTTCTTCCTCAGCTGGTTCCCGGCGTATCTGGTGCAGGCGCATAACCTCGATATTAAGTCGATGAGTATCACCACCATGATCCCGTGGATTGTCGGCTTTGTCGGTCTGGCGCTGGGTGGGCTGATCTCCGATAAAATCTTTAAAATCACCGGCAAACTGCTGCTGTCGCGCAAGATTGTGCTGGTGGTCTCGTTACTGGCAGCGGCCCTTTGTGTCGCGCTGGCAGGTACGGTAAAAGAGGTGACGTCCGCCGTGGTGCTGATGTCCGTGTCGATCTTCTTCCTGTATATCACCGGCGCGATTTACTGGGCGATTATTCAGGATGTGGTACACAGAAGCCGGGTGGGCGGTATCAGTGGTTTTATCCACCTGATCGGCAGTCTTTCCGGCATTATCGGCCCCATTGTTACCGGTTTTATTGTGCAGAACACTGGTAAATTCGACAGCGCTTTTGTGCTGGCAGGTGTTGTTGCCGCGCTGGGTGCGATTCTGGTGCTGGTACTGGTGAAAAAACCGAAGTCCGGCACTGACCCGATGCCGGTGAGTTAAGAACTCGCTCTTACTGGCATCACCGTTCTGCTCCCCTCCCCCGTTTTGCGGGGGAGGGTCAGGGAGGGGGAACAAACATCTGGCATGCTGAGTCGTTTGCTCCCCCATCCCAGCCTTCCCCCGCAGACGGGGGAAGGAGCAGTCAGTGCCAACATTCAGCTCTGGCAATAACATGGGCTAATGGGCTAATGCCCTACCACACATGTGATGATTCGCCCTTTTCGCAACAAGGATTGATTATGTTATCCGTTGAACAGCTGCCCTCTGCCGTACAGCAACCCGATTACGACCGCGCCCGCCTGCACACGCGTATGGTGCATATTGGTGTTGGCGCCTTTCATCGTGCCCATCAGGCGGTGTGCAGCGACAGACTCGCCAGCGAGCACGGCAGTGACTGGGGTTACTGCGAAGTGAATCTGAACAGCGGCGAGGTCATTCACGCATTACGCGCACAATCGTTGCTGTATACCGTGTCGGAAATGGCAGACGATACGCTGTCAACGCGAGTGATTGGCGTGATCCGTGAGGCACTACACGGCCAGAGTGACGGCATCGCCGCTGTGATTGATGCCATGAGTCAGCCAGAAGTGGCGATTGTCTCCATGACGGTGACTGAAAAAGGCTACTGCCATCATCCCGCCAGCGGTGAACTGAATCTGCAGCACCCGGCGATTCAGCACGATCTCGCCCATCCACACGCCCCAGCCTCATTGCCCGGCATTATTCTCGCCGCCATCAAACGCCGCTGGCAGCAGGGCCTGCCGCCGTTTAGTGTGATGTCCTGCGACAATATGCCGGAAAACGGCCATGTTACGCGCCAGGTGGTGGTCCAGCTGGCAGAGCAGCAGGACGCTGCGCTGGCCGGCTATATCCGCAACACGCTCACCTTCCCTTCCACCATGGTGGATCGCATTGTGCCCGCCATGACGGAGGAAACGTTCGCCACGCTGGAGCAGCAACTGGGCAGCCGCGATGATGCGGGCGTGGTCTGTGAGCCGTTCTTTCAGTGGGTGATTGAAGATAACTTTGTCAGCGGCCGCCCGGCATGGGAAAAGGCAGGCGCGGAACTGGTGGCCGACGTGGTGCCATTTGAAGAGATGAAACTGCGGATGCTGAACGGCAGCCACTCTTTTCTGGCTTATCTCGGCTACCTCGGCGGTTATCAGCATATCAGCGACTGTATGGCCGATGCGTCTTATCTGCAGGCGGCGCGTCAGCTGATGCTGGATGAACAGGCGCCAACACTGCGTATTCAGGGCGTCGATCTTACCGCCTATGCCGATTCGCTGATCGCCCGCTATCAGAACCGCGCGATTAAACACCGTACTTACCAGATTGCCACCGATGGCAGCCAGAAACTGCCACAACGCTGGCTGGCGAGTATCCGCTGGCATCTGCGTAATGGCAGCGATTTTGACCTGCTGGCGCTGGGCGTGGCAGGCTGGATGCGTTATGTCAGCGGGGTGGATGAACAGAGCAATGCGATTGTGATTAATGACCCGTTAAAAGAGGAGATCGCCCGGCGCGTGGCCGAAAGTGCCGAAGGCGCAGAACGGGTTGCTGCCCTGCTGTCGCTGCGGTCGGTGTTTGGCGAGGATCTCGCCAGTGAAAAACGGCTGGTGGAGCGGGTTAATCATTTCAGTCAACAGCTGGCGGCGCGGGGCGCTCGCGAGACCGTCAGGCAGCTTGTTACCGGCAGGTAAAAGCGCTGGCGCTGGCGCAACGGGCTGTTTAGACTGGAGCTTTACAGTCTGGCTGACTGCAGAGTCAGCCATAAACAGGATGTTGCTGCATGTCGATCACTTACACTATCACCGCCAGTGAGCCGGTAAATCAGCAGATTTACCGCTTTCTGCGGCAGGATATCGTCACCTGCGTGATTCATCCGGGAGCCCTGCTGTCCGAAAAAGAGGTCTCCAGCCGCTTTAATGTTTCACGCCAGCCGGTGCGTGAAGCCTTTATCAAGCTGGCGGAAGCCGGGCTGGTACAGGTGTTGCCGCAGCGCGGAACCTTTGTTCGCAAGATCTCCGCTCAGCGCGTGGCCGATGGCCGTTTTATCCGTGAAGCTGTGGAAGTGGCGGTGGTGCGGCGTGCCGCGCAGGAAGCGTCTGCCGATGCCCTTGCCGCGCTGGAGCACAATCTGCAGTTACAGCGGCTGGCGGCGCAGCGTCATGACAGTCAGGCCTTTTTACTGCTGGATGATGATTTTCATCGCCTGATTGCCCAGAGCATTCAGTGTGAACTGGCGTGGGAGACGGTGGAAAATATTAAAGCCACCATGGATCGGGTGCGTTTTCTGACGCTGAGTGAAGTGTCGCCGCCGGAAAGTCTGATCGAACAGCATCAGCAGATTTATCAGGCGATGGTGGCGCAGGACCCGGACGCCGCCGAACAGGCGCTGCGCCGGCATTTGCAGGAGATGATTTTCTCGATTACGCCGATTGCCGAGCAGAACAGCGAGTGGTTTGAGCAGGCTTAGGTTTTAGCCACCGATGCCAATGGCCGTCGGCGGCGCAGAGAGTTCGGTTACCGCCAGCGCGCAGAAACCGCAGCGTACTTAAAGTACGTGAGGATTTCGAGCACTGCCGGGAACCGAAATATCAAGTAAGCCAGGCCATTCAGGCGATAGTGACGTCTTTAGAAAGGTAAACATCCTGCACTGAATTAATCAGCGCCACGCCCTCTTTCATCGATTTCTTAAACGCCTTACGGCCGAGAATCAGCCCCATGCCGCCTGCACGTTTGTTGATCACCGCCGTGCGGACCGAATCAGCAATATCCGTCTCCCCCGCAGCCGCACCACCGGAGTTAATCAGGCCGGCACGCCCCAGATAACAGTTCGCCAGCTGATAGCGCACCAGGTCAATCGGGTTGTCGCTGGTCAGCTTGCTGTAGACACGCTCATCGGTATGGCCGAAATTCACCGCCTTATAGCCGCCGTTATTTTCCGCCATTTTTTGTTTGACGATATCCGCGCCAATGGTCGCCGCCAGGTGGTTTGCCTGACCGGTCAGGTCGGCGCTGGCATGGTAATCAACGCCATCCTTTTTAAACGCGTTATTGCGCAGATAGGCCCACAGCACCGTCACCATTCCCAGCTCGTGGGCGCGCTCAAAGGCAGCAGAGATCTCCTCAATCTGGCGGCGCGACTCTTCCGAACCAAAGTAAATCGTCGCCCCGACGGCCACCGCCCCCATGTTAAACGCCTGCTCGACGCTGGCGTACAGCGTCTGGTCATACTGTGCCGGATAACTCAGGGTTTCGTTGTGGTTCAGCTTCACCATAAACGGGATCTTGTGCGCATAGCGGCGCGACACTGACGCCAGCACGCCATAGGTGGAAGCAACACAGTTACAGCCCGCTTCTATCGCCAGTTCAACGATATTCTTCGGATCGAAGTACAGCGGATTAGCGGCAAAGGAGGCGGCCGCTGAGTGCTCAACGCCCTGGTCCACGGGCAGAATCGACAGATAACCGGTGCCCGCCAGGCGGCCAGTGTTGTACAGCGTCTGCATATTACGCAGCACCGCAGGAGAACGGTTGTTATCGATCATCACCCGATCGACATAATCCGCGCCTGGTAAATACAGGCTTTCCGCTGGAATGGTCATGCAGCGATGTTGCAGAAGGTGGTCAGCTTCTTTGCCCAATAACTGTACGATGTCCGTCATGTTAACTCCTGGATCATTAGGTGATGGGCCAAAACGCTTCAGCGTGATGACCCGCTCGTCGGCCTGCGCCGATCCACCACAGCCTGGACCCGAGTCCCTCCTTAATGCAAATTGCTGACTCCATTTTTCAGAACGATCCGCAGTAAAAAATTGCCCCTACCACCAGCGATAAAAATGGTGCACAGGACCAATTCCATGGCCGACTTCCAGCGAGTCTGCCTGCTCCAGCGCCCCCTGCAGCCACTGTTTCGCCGCCGCGACGGTCTCAACCCAGTCACTGTGACGCGGACGCAGCGCCGCCAGCGCCGCCGACAGCGTACAGCCGGTGCCATGAGTGTGACGCGTCGCCACGCGTGGTGCCGTGAAGCGCTGTGCCAGCTGACGGGTAAACAGCCAGTCCGGGCTTTCCTGCTCACTGAGATGTCCCCCCTTCATCAGCACCGCTTCGCAACCCAGTTCCAGCAACGCGCGACCCTGATCGCACATCTCCTGCTCGTTACGCGCGGGTGAACAATCGAGCAGCGCGGCGGCTTCCGGCAGGTTTGGCGTGATCAGCGACACCTGCGGCAACAGATGGCGGCGCAGACTGTCAACAGCAGAAGGCGACAGCAGCGGATCGCCGCTTTTCGCCAGCATCACCGTATCCAGCACTACCCACGGCAATGCGGCCTGCTGCAAGCGCTGCGCGACGACTTCAACGATCTCTGCGTTAGCCAGCATGCCGATTTTGGCGCTGTCGATACGCACATCGGACAGCACCGAATCCAGCTGATCGCCAACAAATGCCGGGTCAATCTGATACACCGACTGCACACCGCGGGTGTTCTGCGCCACCAGCGCAGTGATCACGCTGGTGCCGTAAGCCCCCAGCGCTGAAAACGCTTTCAGATCGGCCTGAATCCCTGCACCGCCGCTGGGATCGGTGCCGGCGATGGTTAAGGCATTGATACGTTTCATTGCAGTGCCTCCGCATCCAGCTGGTACAGGGCATCAAGAAAAGCGGGAATAAAGCTGCCAGGACCGCTGATGCGAGCAGTCGCGCGCTCACCGGCGCAGGACATCACCCGGCAGGCGCTGGCAATATGCTGCAGACGATCGCCGGGCAAGGCGGCGAAGCCGGCAACCACCGCCGACAGTGCACAACCGGTGCCCACCACCCGCGTCATTAGCGCGGAACCGCCAGGCACCGCCAGCGTGCGCTGCCCATCGGTGACATAATCCACCACGCCGGTCACCGCGACCACCGCACCACTGCGTGTCGCCAGCTGCCGGGCGGCATCCAGCGCGCTGGCGGAATCGTGTAAGCTGTCGACGCCACGGCCACGCGCTGACTGCTGCGCCAGCGCCAGAATTTCCGACGCATTGCCGCGAATCGCCGCGGGCTGCTGTGACAGTAAATCGTGGCAAAATGCGGTGCGGAACGTCAGAGCGCCTACCGCCACCGGGTCCAGCGTCCATGGCGTGTGCGCCTGGTTTGCCGCCGCAATCGCCGCCTGCATGGCATCGGCACGGTCGCGGGTTAAAGTGCCGACATTGACCAGCAGCGCACTGGCAATGGCACTAAACTGCGTGGCTTCTTCGGCATCGATCACCATCGCCGGTGACGCACCGAGCGCCAGCAGTACATTGGCAGTAAAGGTTTGCACCACATCGTTGGTCATACAGTGCACCAGCGGCGCATGCTGACGAAACAGGGCAAGAGATTCGGCGACGAGTGCGCCGGAGACAGGGTCAGGTTGATATGGCATAAGGCTCCCAACCGGCGATCAAGAAGGCGATGCCGGTCAGGCATCTGACTTCCCTCCGCTGGCATTATCCAGTTCAGGTTCGACGGGTATTTCTCAGCCACTGCGCTTTGCGCAACGGGCACCCCGAGTCATTGATAAAACACAAATTTTGAATTCTGGCGTTCAGTAAAACGCCCGTTCAGAATAATCGCCCGCAATGGGGCTTGTAAACCTGTTTTCGCGGCGCTGTGACCCAGTCCGCTTACTTGATATAAGAGTTAAACACGTTCAGCACCACATCCAGATCGGCCTCACGTTTTTCTTCATCCTGCTCGTGAACCACATGTTCGATCAGATGCCCTTTAATCACTTCACGCATCAGACCGTTCACCGCGCCCCGAATCGCAGCGATCTGCTGTAGCACTTCGGCACACTCATGCGGATCGTCCAGCATCTTTTTCAGCGCCGTTACCTGGCCCTGGATTTTACTGGCACGCGCCTGCAGCTTTTGCCGATCACGGATGGTATGGGACATATCACTCTCAATTTCTGCTAAAGATCCTGCTGGTTATACCACTATGCGGATACTGGGGGGTAGTATTTTATACTGGGGGGGAGTAGTATCGAAATCTCCTTAAATCAGAAGACACTCCACGATGAACGACTTCACGAGCTTACTGCAGCAGGGAAATGCCTGGTTCTTTGTGCCCAGCGCGATTCTGCTCGGTGCATTACACGGCCTTGAACCGGGCCACTCAAAGACCATGATGGCGGCGTTTATTATTGCGATTAAAGGCACGGTACGGCAGGCTGTGATGCTGGGACTGGCAGCGACCGTGTCGCATACTGCCATTGTCTGGTTAATTGCGCTGGGCGGAATGCTGATCAGCCAGCGCTTTACCGCCGCCGTGGCAGAACCCTGGCTGCAGATGATTTCGGCGGTGATTATTCTGGCGACGGCAGGCTGGATGTTCTGGCGCACCTGGCAGGGAGAGCGCGGCTGGCTCGCTGAGCATAGCCACCATGGGCACACACACGATCATGAGCACCACCATCACGATCATGCTCATAGCCATAAATATCATCATGAACATGAACATGAACATGAACATGAACATCATCACCAGCAGAGTGACGAACATGTGCATACTCATGACCACCCGCATACGTCAGCTCACCGGCACCACGATCATCAGCATGCAGATACCTCCCCTGAGTATCAGGATGCCCACGAACGCGCCCATGCTCAGGATATTCAGCGTCGCTTCACCACAGATAAGGTCAGCAACGGCCAGATTCTGCTGTTCGGCCTGACAGGCGGCCTGATCCCCTGCCCGGCAGCCATCACCGTATTGCTGATTTGCCTGCAACTGAAAGCGCTGGCGCTGGGCGCGACCATGGTGGTGAGTTTTAGCATCGGTCTGGCGCTGACGATGGTCACCGTTGGCGTGGCAGCCGCCGTCAGTGTGCAGCAGGCGGCAAAACGCTGGCCCGGTTTTAACACTATTGCCAGATGCGCACCTTATCTCTCCAGCCTGCTGATTGCGCTGGTGGGGATTTATATGGGTATTCACGGCTACCATGGTATCAGCGGCCAGGCCGGATAACCGCCAACGATAAAGCCAGATACCAGGGGAAACACCCCGATGGCGCCGGAGCGGCTTGTCCGCGCAGGACCGCGGGGTGGTCGCCCCGGGTATCTCAGTCAATCAGACGACACAGGCAACATTCCGCCCTCAGACCACGCTATACCAAAGCACAGATTTTCACCTATTCCTCCGTTTATTTATCTCCCCACCCTCCCCATGCCTAAAGATCGATCAATCCCCCGTCGATAAACTGAAGTACTACCCTTCCCTCCAACCGAGTCACCGTTATGCTAAAAAATATGAAAGTCGTAACAGCGATCACGCGAATTCAGATAATAAGTGCAACGCTTGGTCATGTGGATGGAGGGACGGTTAGCTACCGATAAGCTATCCTGC
>NZ_CBFFRK010000051.1:0-29609 GCF_965644245.1 Erwinia sp. V71 | reverse complement strand
GCAGGATAGCTTATCGGTAGCTAACCGTCCCTCCATCCACATGACCAAGCGTTGCACTTATTATCTGAATTCGCGATATGGGAATTTAGCAGTGACATCGATATTACTCTTTTAGAAAAGGCGATAAATCAGGTCCTCACCCAGCACGAAGCCTTACGCACCAGGCTATCGGAAACGGAAAAAGGCATTACACAGAGCTTCCATCACCAGCAGAACATCATTATTAATTACCGGGATTTCTCGCAGGAAGATAATCCCACAGAAAAAGCAAAAGAATACCTCTATTCCGCCTACACAAAACCGTTCTCATTGTATGGCGAATTACTCTGGCGTAGTCACTTTGCCCGTATCAGTGATACGCAGTCATTGTGGCATATTAGCGCCCACCATCTGATGTCAGACGGTACGTCATTTTCCCTGCTCGGTCGTTTAATTATTTCCGCCTATGAACAATTAACTTCCGGTACGATACCTCTGTCTCAAATATCGAACGGTTATTTAGATTTTATCCACCGCGATAACGATTATTTACAGTCTGAACGCTATATCAAAGACCGTGATTTCTGGTTCTCACGTTTTGCCCACACGCCGGCCAGCACGCTGGAACCTGAACGCTTCCTGCCGTATCAATCCAGTGAAACTGCGCCCAGCCGGCAAATCACCCGTACGCTGTCACTGCAGCGTTTTCAGCAAATCGCAGATTACGCCGAAGCCAATGGTGCCAGCGTGATGCACTTTATGCTGGCGCTGGTCGCCTGCCTGCACTACCGGTTGTGGCCATCAGACAGCCTGACGGTGGGTGTCCCGGTGCATAACCGCAGCGGCGCAGCGCATAAGCAGACCATGGGTATGTTCTCCTCGATGATCCCGGTGCTGATTACGCCAGATCCAGATCAACCCTTTGCCGCCCTGTTACAGCAGGTGATTGGTGAACTGCGCCGCTGCTACCGCCATCAGCGCTACCCGATTGCCGAGCTGAACCGCCAGCTGCAACTCAGCCAGCAGGGACGCCGCCAGCTGTATAAC
This sequence comes from Erwinia sp. V71, assembly GCF_965644245.1. Taxonomy (NCBI): domain Bacteria; kingdom Pseudomonadati; phylum Pseudomonadota; class Gammaproteobacteria; order Enterobacterales; family Erwiniaceae; genus Erwinia; species Erwinia sp. V71. The sequence continues at coordinate 28,583 of NZ_CBFFRK010000051.1, read as the reverse complement.
ATGACGTTTTCCCTGGAGCAGTTCTCCGGTGATAACGAACTGGAGGGGAAACCGGTCAAAGTCACGGCACTGCACCATGGCTATGAGCAGATGCCACTGGCGATTTATCTGCGCAACTACCATGAGCACGATGAGCCGCTGCTGGAATTCAACTTCAACCAGGCGTGGTTTAGCGCAGGTCAGTCGGAACAGACCGTTGCCCGCCTGTATCACTTACTCGAACAGGTACTGCAGGCCGCGGACAGCTGCCCGATTTCCCGGTTGCCAATCCTGCTGCCGACAGAGCAGCAACAGCTGGCTGCGTGGAATAACACCGCAGAGCCATGGGATCTGGCCACCAGCCTGCATCGTCAGGTGGAACAGCAGGTCGAACGCACTCCGCAGGGCATCGCGCTGTGTGACGATAAAGAACAACTGACCTATCGCGAACTGAATCAGCGCGCCAACCAACTCGCCCGCCATTTACAGACCAATGGCATTGCTCCGGAAGACCGTGTGGCGGTGTGTGCCTCACGTAGCAACGAGATGGTTATCGCGCTGCTGGCGATTGTCAAAGCCGGCGCGGCCTAGGTGCCGCTGGACCCGGATCTGCCTGCTGAGCGTCTGCGCTATATGCTCGGCGACAGCGGTGCGGTACAGCTGCTGCTGGACGACAGCGGTGAGCAACTGCTGAGCGCCCTGCCATCCGCCACGATCCCGGCGCTGCATCTGCAACGCGATAACGCACGCTGGCAGAGTGAAAGCGGCGACAACCTCGCGGATGATGGCCGTGATCCGACACACAGCCTGGCGTATGTGCTGTACACCTCCGGCTCCACCGGCAAGCCGAAAGGCGTGATGAACGAACACGGGGCAATCGTCAACCGCCTGTGGTGGATGCAGAAAGCTTATCAGCTGACAGATCAGGATCGCGTACTGCAGAAAACACCGTTCAGCTTTGATGTCTCGGTATGGGAATTCTTCTGGCCGCTGATGACCGGTGCGCAACTGGTGATGGCGAAGCCTGGCGGTCATAAAGATCCCGACTACCTGTGCCAGATGATTGCGCAGCATCGCATCACCACTCTGCACTTTGTCCCGTCCATGCTGCAGCTGTTTTTGCGCTATGGCGCGATGGGTCAGTGCCGCAGCCTGCGTCAAATCTTCTGCAGTGGCGAAGCGCTGCCGCTGGCGGCCGTTCAGCGCTGCCATGAGCAGCTGCCGTGGACAGCATTGCATAACCTGTATGGGCCAACCGAAGCCGCAGTCGATGTCAGCGAGTGGCACTGCCTGCCGGATGATCCACGTCCATTGATCCCGATTGGCCGGCCGATCAGTAATACCCAGCTGCATGTGGTTGATGCTTATATGCAGGCGCTGCCGCCGGGTGTTGCGGGTGAACTGTGCATTGGTGGCGTACAGGTGGCGCGTGGCTATATCAACCGCCCGGAGCTGACTGCCGAACGCTTTATTGCCGATCCGTTCAGTGCCGATCCTGACGCCCGTCTGTACAAAACGGGTGACCTCGCGCGCTGGCTGGATGACGGCAGCATTGAATATCTCGGCCGCAACGACTTCCAGCTGAAGATCCGCGGCCTGCGTATCGAGGCGGGCGAAATTGAGCAGCAGATTTGCCAGTATCCCGGCGTTGAAGATGCCGTGGTGATGGCCTGTGATGACGATCAGGGCGATAAACGCCTGGTGGCCTGGCTGGTCGCGCCAGAGCAGGAAGATCTGATCAGCGGGCTGCGTCGTCATCTGCAAAGTGCACTGCCGGACTACATGGTGCCTGCGGAGCTGATACGCATGAACGCCATGCCGCTGTCGGCGAACGGCAAGCTGGATCGTCGTGCGCTGCCAAAACCGCCTGCACGGGGTGCGGTGCAGATCGATAATAACCAGCCGCTCAGTGCCGACGAACAGCGTCTCGCCGACTGGTGGAAGGAACTGCTGTCAGTGGAACATGTTGGTCGCAATGATGACTTCTTCACCCTGGGCGGGCACTCGATCCATGCTATTCAGCTGATGGTGCGCCTGCGCCGCAAAGGTATCTGGGTCGAGATCAATACGCTGTACGCCCACTCCACCCTTGCCAGTCAGGCGCTGGCGATTCGTAACTATACCGAGGCCCAGAAACACGCGCCTGATGAGGTCGTTAATCCGGTCCAGAAACTGATCGCTCAGCTCAACCATGCTCCGGAAGCGTTCCGCCTGTTGCAGCCGCTGAACAGCTCGGCGGCGAAAGAGCGGGTCTGGATGGTGCATCCGTCGGTGGTCGGCAGCGATATTTATCGCGATCTGGCACAGGCGCTCAGCGACAGACTGAGTGTGATTGGGATAAACAACTACAACCTTTATCACCAGCCACAGATCGCCTCGCTGGAAGGGCTGGCGAGCCACTATCTGCAGGAGATGATGGCCTCTGGCCTGACGCCGGATCAACCAGTACGTCTGCTGGGCTGGTCGCTGGGCGGTAATATCGCGCTGGAGATCGCCTCACAGCTGGAAGGACATGGCTATCGTCATATTCATGTCTGCCTGCTGGATACGGTGTATCAGACCGAATTCCAGTTCAGCGCTCAGGTCGGCACGCTGGGATCGATTCTGCAAATGATTGGCATTGAAGAGGACGCCGCGCAACGCGCGCTGATGGCGGAGCAGACCGATATTCTGCTCGGCCAGCAGCCAGTGAGCACGCCACTGCAGCACACGCGCATCACCCTGTTTAAAGCCATGCAATTCGCCACACCAGGGGAATACGAGTCAGAAGAAGGTCAGAAAATGCTGTCCATGGCAGATAACGGCCTGGCCGCACTGGGCATACCGTTGCAGTTAATGCCAATGGAAGCGAACCACTTCTCGATTATTCACTGCCATCATGAAATTGGCGCAGCGTTACTGAGCACGACTCACAGCAGTGAGTCTGCCGACGTGCCAGAAGTGACACGCATGAAGCGTCGGGCGTAAGTGCATTTCATTTCCGTGTAATACCTCTCAACAGGTGGCGGCAGAACTCTGCTGCCACCTGCTTTCAGACGCTGCGCAAGGTTTGCGGGGCGATCCCAATACAGGTAATATTAAAAACCTGCCTGCAGAACGACGTTCAACTCATTCAAATCTGTGAAATTTGTCGCACACTGCTGGTCGTCTGAGTGACAACCACCGCCGGTGACAGTACCGGTAACCCGCATTGGCCAGGGATAGCGATGAACAGGAAAATGACCATGGAAACCCGGCGCGACGAGCGCATCAACAAACTGGCGCAGGCGTTAAAGCGCACCGACAAGATCCATCTGAAAGATGCCGCGCAGCTGCTGGATGTCTCTGAGATGACCATCCGCCGCGATCTTAGCGATGCGCCTTCCAGCGTGGTGCTGCTCGGTGGCTATATCGTCAGCGATTTGCGCCACAACCATGGTCACTATTTTGTTTCCGATCAGCAGTCGCAGAATGCTGGCAAAAAACAGCAGCTCGGCAAGCTGGCGGCGGCGCTGATTAATGCCGACGACACCGTCTTTTTTGACTGCGGCACCACCATCCCCTATGTGATTGATGCGATTGACGACAACCTGCCGTTTACCGCCATCTGCTGCGCGATGAATACGTTCCTCGCGCTGAAAGAGAAGAGCCAGTGCCATGTGATCCTCAGCGGCGGCGAGTTTCATCCTGACAACGCCATCTTTACCCCGGTCGGCCAGAACCATGTGCTGGATGACCTCTGCCCGGCGCTGGCGTTTATCTCTGCCGCTGGCATTGACGTGGAACAGGGCGCTACCTGCTACAATATCAATGAGTTACAGATGAAGCACCACGCACTGCAGCGCGCCGGACGCAAGATTCTGCTGGCCGACAGCAGCAAGTTTGGCAAGGTATTGCCAGCACGCATCGGCGAGCTGGCGCTGTTTGATACGCTGATCAGCGACAGCGCGCCACCAAAAGCGCTGGCGCAGAAGCTGAAAGCGTCAGATGTGGCGGTGATTAGCGGGTAAGCCCTACGCCCAGCGATGCAAAATCTCTTCGCCATCGCGCAGACGACGAATATTTTCGCAAACCCCCGCCACATTGCCACTGAGCGAAATATCGGTCACGCCGCCAATATGCGGTGTGGCGATCACATTGTGGCGGAAAATCGCATCCTGCGGATCAGGCGGCTCCTGCCAGAACACATCCAGCCCTGCCCCCGCCAGATGACCGCTATCCAGTGCCGCCAGCAGCGCCTGTTTCTCGGTCAAACCACCACGCCCAAGGTTAATCAGGAAACTACCCGCTTTCATCTGCGCCAGCGCCTGCTGATCGATAATATGGTGCGTCTGTGGATTATCCGGCAGGCTGAGAATCACAAAGTCAGACTGCGCCAGCAGTTCGGGTAACTGTGCCAGCGACCCCAGCCAGTCCAGCTGATGCTGTGCGGCGAAAGCCGGATCCGGCTCACGACGCACGCCGATTAAGCGCACACCGAATGCTGCCAGCCGCTTCGTCAACGCTTTGCCAATGCCACCCAGTCCCACCAGACCGACCGTTTTGCCCATCAGCCCCAGTCCTGTTGGCTGTCCGAGCCGCCGCTGCGCAAAGCTCTGTGGCAGTTCCCACGCCTGACGTGCCAGGCCAATCATCATCCAGATGCCAAGTTCCGCCACCGAATCGGCATTGCCAGAGGTGTCCGACGGCACGTTCGCCACGTTGATGCCACGCGCTTCCGCGCTGCGCAAATCAACCCCTTCCAGCCCGGCACCCGCCTGCTGGATCAGCCGCAACCGGTCAGCCGTCTGCAGCAAAGCGGCATCGACTTTCGCCATACCCGGGATCAGCACATCAAATCCCGCCAGGCTGTGCGCGGCGTGTCCGGCGGAAGCGACAAACTCAATATCCGGCAGCTGCTGGCGCAGTTGCTGCACCACGCCACCCCAGGCGTTTTCTTCAGCGGCGATCAGAACTTTCATTGATATCCCTCTGGTTTGAAAAGCAAAAAATCAGCATAGACCCGGACGCGCGCGAAAATCAAACAGTTATCCGGTTAATGCCGCTTAAACGACAGAATAGTCCGGGTATCGGCTGTGATTAAGAACGGAAAACAGCTAAACTTCGTCATCTGAGTGGACAGTATCGTCCCAACCACACCACAGACCATAAGAGGCTCATTCCAACGTGGCTCAATTCGTCTATAGCATGCATCGCGTCGGCAAAGTGGTACCGCCGAAGCGTCATATTCTGAAAAACATCTCCCTGAGCTTTTTCCCGGGCGCGAAGATCGGTGTGCTCGGTCTGAACGGCGCGGGTAAATCCACCCTGCTGCGCATCATGGCCGGTATCGATAAAGATATCGAAGGTGAAGCGCGTCCACAGCCAGGCATTAAAATTGGCTATCTGCCGCAGGAACCACAGCTCAATCTGGAGCATACGGTACGCGAATCGGTGGAAGAAGCGGTTGCCGAAGTGGTCGGCGCGCTGAAGCGTCTTGATGAAGTGTATGCGCTGTATGCCGATCCGGATGCGGATTTTGACAAGCTGGCGGCAGAACAGGGCAAGCTGGAAGAGATTATTCAGGCGCACGACGGCCATAACCTGAACACTCAGCTGGAGCGCGCTGCCGATGCACTGCGCCTGCCGGACTGGGATGCGAAAATCGCCAACCTTTCCGGTGGTGAGCGTCGCCGCGTGGCGATTTGCCGTCTGCTGCTGGAAAAACCAGACATGCTGCTGCTCGATGAACCAACCAACCACCTGGATGCTGAATCGGTGGCCTGGCTGGAACGCTTCCTGCACGACTTCGAAGGTACTGTGGTGGCGATTACCCACGACCGTTACTTCCTCGATAACGTCGCCGGCTGGATTCTGGAGCTGGACCGTGGTGAAGGTATTCCGTGGGAAGGTAACTACTCCTCCTGGCTGGAGCAGAAAGATGAGCGTCTGGCGCAGGAAGCTTCTCAGGAAGCGGCGCGTCGTAAGTCGATTGAGAAAGAGCTGGAGTGGGTACGTCAGGGCGCGAAAGGCCGTCAGTCCAAAGGTAAAGCCCGTCTGGCGCGCTTTGAAGAGCTGAACAGCACTGAATACCAGAAACGTAACGAAACCAACGAACTGTTTATTCCACCGGGGCCACGCCTTGGCGACAAAGTGGTGGAAGTGAACAACCTGAGCAAGTCCTATGGCGATCGCGTACTGATCGACGGCCTGAGCTTCTCGATCCCGAAAGGGGCGATTGTTGGGATCATCGGCCCGAACGGCGCGGGTAAATCGACCCTGTTCCGTATGCTGTCTGGTCAGGAACAGCCGAACGGCGGCAGCATCGAGCTGGGCGAAACCGTGAAGCTGGCCTCTGTTGATCAGTTCCGTGATTCAATGGACAACAGCAAAACCGTCTGGGAAGAAGTGTCCGGCGGTCAGGACATCATGCGTATCGGTAACACCGAGATGCCAAGCCGTGCCTATGTGGGCCGCTTTAACTTTAAAGGCGTCGACCAGGGCAAACGCGTCGGAGAGCTGTCCGGTGGTGAACGTGGCCGTCTGCACCTCGCCAAACTGCTGCAGGTTGGCGGTAACATGCTGCTGCTCGATGAACCGACCAACGACCTGGATATCGAAACCCTGCGTGCGCTGGAAAACGCCCTGCTGGAGTTCCCGGGCTGTGCGCTGGTGATCTCGCATGACCGCTGGTTCCTTGACCGTATCGCCACTCACATTCTGGATTACCAGGATGAAGGCAAGGTGGAGTTCTTCGAAGGTAACTTTACCGAATACGAAGAGTACAAGAAGCGTACCCTCGGCGCCGATGCGCTGGAGCCAAAACGCATCAAGTACAAGCGTATGATCAAGTAACAAAAAAGGAGCCGAAAGGCTCCTTTTTTTATGGCCGGTAAAAACCGTCACACATGACGGCGGCCACGGCTCCAGTAGGCCATAAAGCTGATGGTGTCTTTCGCCAGATCGCGTTCACCAATCAGATAACGGCGCAGATGCTTCACGGAGGTCGATTCTGCCGCTACCCAGCCGTGGAAGCGGTTGTCACTTTCCGCACGATCCCACAGCAGTTCATCCTCCGCTTCTTCCTGCACTTCCTGGCAGCAGGTCACGGCATAGTCCGGCAATTGCACATGCTGTTTGACTGCCTGCAGCAGCGCTTCACCATAACTCGCGCCTGCCGCGTCACGCGGCAACCAGTGCACTTCGGCAAAGGTATAGTGGCTGAAATCGAGGCAGTCGCCCTGCTTCGGCACTTCAAGGAAAACTTGCAGCTGCGGCGGATTATCACGCTGCGCCAGCTGTTCCAGAATTCCTTTCGCCGCAGGCAGTGCGGTTTCATCAGCAATCACCAGCGCACGTTCCGCCTGCGGGTGCGGGTTCCACTCATAGCCGCCACTGTCCTCAACGTGGTCACGGTTTGGTGCCACGATTTGCAGCACATCCCCCGGTTGCGATCCGACCGCCCAGGCGGACGCCGGACCTTCGGTGCCGTGCATCACAAACTCGACTTCCATTTCGCCAGCTTCTGCATTGACGCGGCGAATGGTGTAGGTACGAACAATCGGCCGTTCAGCCTCAGGAATGGATTTGGTCTGTTCCCACCAGGAACCTTCCGGCGTCAGCGCCGACGGCGTGCCGTTGAGTGACGGGAAAAGCAGTTTAATGCGCTGGTCCGGTGCGTCCATTTTCATATGACGCACGTCTTCTCCGCTGAACACGCAGCACAGCATGGAGGGAGAGAGTACCTGCTTACGCGCCAGCACTACGTTGAATAAGCGATAACTCTGCACAGCTGCCATAAAACCGCCTTAAATCTTGTCGGGAACACTTCAGTGGGGGACAAGAATAGCAAAGCGAAATGATAATGAGAATGTTTATTAAATCCGTACTCTTTTCGGGTTTTTACCCTTCCGGAGGCCTTCCTGCGCGCGGAATAACAGGTTACTGATAGAACTCGTGAAATACGGGCGAATTGAGCGCATGCTCGATAAAACTCGCCAGCGCAGGTGAATTGAGTTTGCGGCCAGGATAAACCAGCCACAGTTCATTGCCCTCCACTTCCCACTCTGGCAACACCTGCACCAGCGCCTGTTGCTGGATCAGTTCATGAGTTAAAAAACGTGGCAGCAGCGTAATACCCGCGCCCTGCAACGCACACTCACGCGCATAGATCAGGTTATCGGTGGTATGGGTTGGCGGCAGCAGCCAGCTGTGCCACTCTTCGCCTCGTCTCAGCAGCCATTCTCCCCAGGCACGATGGGCGATGCAGCTGTGCTCCACCAGCTGCTGTGGATGCAGGATCGCGGTGTGGTGCGCCAGATAGTCTGGCGAGGCGACCAGCAGACGCTGGCAATAACCGACACGGCGGCCAATCAGCGAAGAGTCCTGCGGTTTACCAGTACGCAGTGCAATATCAAAACCTTCCTGCACCAGGTCGCGAAGATCATCGGAGATCTCCACTTCCAGCGTCACATCGGGATACTGACGCTGAAACTCAGCGTTACAGCGCGCCAGCAGTGTTGCGCCAATGCCCGCCGGGCTGGTGATACGCAGGCGACCGCTGGGATTCTCACGCAGGCGTTCAATCACCTGCCCGGCACGCTCGCTGGCCTGCAGTATCTCCTGGCAATGGATCAGATAACGCTCACCAGCAAAGGTCAGATTCAGCTGACGGGTGGTGCGATTCAGTAAGCGCAGGCCCAGCGCCTGCTCCAGCTGACGCTCGACTTCGGTAATCCAGCGCGGCTGGCGGCGGCGGTAAAGCTGCCACTTTCAGCGACCAGTGCAAACAGCGCCATATCCTGCAATTGCTTAAACATGATTGTTCACCCTTCACGAACACTCTGTCATTGATTGTCCATCTTATCACTCCAGTCAGCGGCTTCTACAATGATGTCAGTTAATTCAGGAGAACCATGATGAACAACAAAGCGATTGCCATTGATCCACAAAATCCCGGCCAGTTTATTGAGATCCAGCCCGAACAGCCGACGCCGGGTGACTACGATCTGCTGGTGGAAGTGAAAGCCGCCTCGGTCAATCCGGTCGATACCAAAGTGCATAAAGGCGCGCAGAAGAATGGACTACAGGCACCACGTATTCTCGGCTGGGATGCCAGTGCTGTGGTGCTGGCAACCGGCAGCAAAGTCACTGGCTTCAAAGCGGGTGACGAGGTGTATTACGCCGGGGATATCACTCGTCCGGGCAGCAACAGCACCCTGCAACTGATTGATGCGCGCATTACCGGCCATAAACCCAAAAGCCTCGACTGGGCTGCCGCTGCAGCTATCCCGCTGACCGCACTGACGGCATGGGAAGGCCTGTTTGAACGCCTGAACATTCAGGATGCCGCAGAAGGCAAAACCCTGCTGATAATCGGCGGCGCAGGCGGTGTCGGTTCGCTGGCGATTCCGTTTGCCCGGCTGCACAGCAAGGTGAAAGTGATTGCCACGGCATCACGTCCGGACTCAGTGCAATGGTGCCTCGATCGCGGCGCCGACCTGACGGTGAACTATAAAAATATGGTGGCAGAACTGGAGCTGCAGGGTATTAAACAGGTGGACTATATTTTCTGCCTGAATGATACCGACGGCCACTGGCAGACGATGGCACAACTGATTGCGCCGCAGGGGCATATCTGTACCATCGTGGAAAATGAAGGGCCGCTGGATATGAGCCAGCTGAAGATGAAAAGCGCTGCGCTGCATTTTGAGTTTATGTATACCCGCAGCATGTTTACCACACCGGATATTGCCCGTCAGGGTGAGATCCTGAATGAAGTGGCTGCCTTGCTGGATGAAGGGAAAATTCGCACCACGCTGAATGAGACGCTGCAGGGGCTGAGTGTGGCAACCCTCACTGCCGCTCACCAGCGGGTGCTGGAAGGTCATATGCGCGGTAAAGTGGTGATTACGTACTGATTAACCCTTTCAGGCGACACGAACATTACCATCCGCACGAAACAGGAACAGCAACGAAGAAACCTAAAGCGAAGGGAACACAGTCAGCGGAGGAAAGCGTCCCGCGCCATGGACGGCGCGGGCCGAGCCGTCAGGGATGACGCGCTTTGCGTCTTTCCGGAGCTGACCGTGTTCCCTGAGCAGCCCACAAAACCAAAAGCGATACCTCTGAGCAGCGCACAAAACTAAAAGCGATCCCCGGTGCATACACGGTGTCGCAGCTATCGAACCTGAGGCTCTCCATCAGAGAATCCGTTGATCAGCGATCCCCCAGCATCTCCCGCACCAGCTCCACACAGCGCAGAAAACGGTTGTCGTAATCGTCCTCTTTAACATGCACCCACGGAATTTCATTCTCTTTCAGCAGATTCACCAGCAGCGCCTGAAACTCCCGGCGATCCACTGAACTGCCCAGGCTGCGTAAACCATCTGCCACCCAGGGCACATTGTTTTCCAGCAGGATCACCAGGTCGAAGCGGTACTCATCAATCAGCGCCTGTACAAAGGGGTGTTCGCGCCCTTCGTACTTCATGCAAAACGCCTGAGTCGTGACAAAATCGGTATCGATAAACGCCACTTTATTGGCGTACTTCACTGCGAAATCAATATACTGCGCCTGCCCCAGCGCGATCTTGTCGTAGTCCGAATACTGCAACGCAATCTCATCACCACCAAGGTGGGAAAAGACATAATCACGGCCAAATTCCCAGGCACTGGTGGTATTAAAGATATTCGCCAGCTTATTCACCAGCGTGGATTTGCCACTGGATTCGCCGCCAAGGATCGCTACCGTGCGCACAAAGAACGGTTTCACTTCCGTCGGAATATAATCCCAGTAGCGGAACGGATCCTGGCGGATCTGCTCGCCGCTGATATTCATAAACGAGCGCTGTGGGTCCAGCAGCACGGTTTCAATCCCGAGATGTGTCGAATATTGCGGCGCATCCTGCTCTTCACTGGTATAGACGCGGTTTGGCTCAATGCCCTTCTGCGTCATAAATTCTGTGATGCCTTTACTCCAGACATCCCAGCCGTGCGGATACGGCTCCATACCCTCTTCGTTAAAGGCATGAATACGGATGTTTTTCTGGTATTTAAAGGTTTGCAGCAGCCAGCGCAGGCGATCCCCTACCGTCGGCTGTTGCGACATGGCGCTGTTTTCGAACAGCATGCGATCGCGGGGTTCGTCGTACCCCATAATAATATGCAGCTCATCCACCTGACTGCAGGCGCGCTGGATCAGATAAATATGGCCGGTATGCAACGGATAGAATTTACCAAACACCACCCCCACGGTTTTCTCACGGCGCGGGAATTCCAGCGCCAGAAAACGGTGCAGGGCTTCCAGTTTCTGCGCGCTTGGGCTTTTGATTTTGGCATTCAGCAACTGGCTGAGATACCCCTTGGTCATGCCGCTGGCATCCGCCACCTGTTGCAGAGTATGGCCCTGCTGGCGAATCGCCGTTTTCAGATACTCATATGACGACATGCACTGCCTCCTGCGGTGGGAAAATTAAAAATCATCCAGAATCGCCAGCGCGTCAGCCAGCTTTTTCACGCCAAACACCTGCATGTTCTCCGGCATTTTTTTCGGCACATTCGCCGCAGGCACAATCGCACGGCGGAAGCCATGTTTGGCCGCTTCCGAAATGCGCTCCTGGCCGCTGGGCACCGGGCGGATCTCCCCCGCCAGACCCACTTCGCCAAATACCACTAAGTCCTGCGGCAGCGGACGATCGCGCAGGCTGGAGACCATCGACAGCAGTAAAGCGAGGTCGGCACTGGTTTCCGTCACCTTCACGCCACCAACCACGTTAACAAACACATCCTGATCGGCCATCTGCAAGCCGCCATGACGGTGCAGTACCGCCAGCAGGATCGCCAGACGGTTTTGCTCCAGTCCCACCGCCACACGACGCGGATTGCCCATCATCGAGTGATCAACCAGCGCCTGAATCTCCACCAGCAGCGGACGCGTACCTTCCCACAGCACCATCACGGAGCTGCCGGAGGTAATCTCGTCACCGCGCGACAGGAAAATTGCCGAAGGATTGCTTACCTCACGCAGTCCCTGCTCCGTCATCGCAAAGACGCCCAGCTCATTCACCGCACCAAAGCGGTTCTTATGGCTGCGCAGCGTGCGGTAGCGGGAATCGGCATCGCCATCCAGCAGTACCGAACAGTCGATACAGTGCTCAAGCACTTTCGGCCCGGCCAGTGAGCCGTCTTTCGTAACATGGCCGACCATCACAATCGCAACACCGCGCGTCTTGGCAAAACGCGTCAGATAAGCGGCGGTTTCGCGCACCTGCGCCACGCTGCCGGGCGATGACTGGATATCCGCCATATGCATCACCTGGATCGAGTCGATCACCATCAGCTTCGGCTGCTCCTGCTCGGCGATCAGGCAGATCTGCTCGATACTGGTTTCCGACAGCATATTCAGGTTTTCGGTCGGCAGGCCGAGACGGTGGGCGCGCATTGCCACCTGCTGCAGTGACTCTTCACCGGTGACATACAGGGTTTTCATCCCTTCGGAGAGTTTGCACAGCGTTTGCAGTAACAGGGTACTTTTCCCCGCGCCCGGGTTGCCGCCAATCAGAATGGCGCTGCCCGGCACCACACCGCCACCGAGTACACGGTCGAACTCTTTAAAACCGGTGGTAAAACGTGGCAGGGCTTCAAGGCTGATTTCGGAAAGTTTTTGCACCCGACTGGTGCCCGCCGCCCCGGCGTAACCGGACAGGCGTTCATTGCGGGCAGCGGCGGGTGACGCGGCCAGCCGCACTTCGGTGATGGTGTTCCAGGCGTGGCAGGCGCTGCATTGCCCCTGCCAGCGCGGATAGTCTGCGCCACACTCGTTACAAACGAAGGCGCGTTTTACCGCTTTTGCCAAATTAGCTCCTCAGATTAACGCTCTTCGTGAACCAGGCTGCCGCTCAGAATGCAGAACACGCCCATCAGATCCGCATGGCGGATGGTCACTTCGGTTTTTTCATTCACTTTTGGCTTGGCGTGATAAGCAATACCCAGCGATGCTGCGGCAATCATCGGCAGATCGTTGGCGCCATCGCCAATTGCCACCGTTTGCCCTTCAGCAATCTCGTATTTCTCCGCCAGCTTACGCAGGGTCTGCGCTTTAAACTGTGCATCGACAATCTGCCCCAGCACTTCACCGGTCAGCTTACCATCGCGGATTTCCAGCTCATTTGCCGCAATGGCGGACAGATGCAGCTTATCGCGCAGATACTCAGCAAAGTAGGTAAAGCCACCGGAAGCAATGGCGATATGCCAGCCCAGCGCCTGCAGTTTCTGCACCAGCTGGGTTAAGCCTGGCATTAATGGCAGCTCATCACGCACCTGCTTCAGGATATTGGCATCAGCGTCTTTCAGCGTCGCCACGCGCTGGCGCAGGCTGGCGGCAAAATCGAGCTCGCCGCGCATCGCGCGTTCGGTGACTTCCGCCACCAGCTCGCCACTACCGGCCAGTTTAGCGATCTCATCGATGCACTCGACCTGAATCGCCGTGGAATCCATATCCATCACCAGTAAGCCTGGCGTTTTCAGATGCGGAATTTTGCCCAGTGGCGCAACGTCCAGTCCGGCGTCATGTGCCAGTTTTGCCGCACGCGGCGTCAGGGAGCCCGCCAGACGGACAACATGATAATCCTCCACCGACCAGGCGCTGACAATCACCATCGCCGCCCCCAGTTGATGCTGGTACTCGGTCAGACGGTCTTTATCGAGCTCACGCCCGTAAAGCAGCCAGCCGGTACGACCGGCACGATAGTCCAGCGGCATCACTTCGTCGCCGCTTAGAGAAAGAGGTAACCCAGGCCAGAGAGAGACATCGGCAGGCAGGTCGCACCAGGTCAGACGATTTGGCATTACAGCTCCTGTAAGGGACATTCAAGGCTGTGGCAAATGACGCGGCACAACCTAACAAAACCACGCAAGAGGCTACCTTGTATGCTGCGCTTCTGGCAACATAAAGTGTCGAAAACAGCGACGTCTCCGTTGATTAATTTGAAAGGTTAGAGATGGCTAAAGCCAAACTGAAATTCCGCCTGCATCGTACCGCGATAGTCCTGATCTGCCTGGCTCTGCTGGTGGTACTGATGCAGGGCGCGTCGTGGTTCAGTCTCGGCCACCAGATGGCACGTTCCGAACAGGTGGAAGAGCTGGCGCGCACCCTGACCCGTCAGGTCGCCTTCAGCCTGACGCCGCTGATGGAAAATGGTGATGATAACCGCCAGCAGATCCAGGCGATCCTTAACCAGATGACCGATCACAGCCGTATTCTTGATGCGTCGGTGTATAACGATGACGGCACGCTGCTGGCGCGCAGCGGCGAGAATATTAATCTGCGTGACCGGCTGGCGCTCGATGGTAAGCGCGCGGGCAGCTATTTCAACCATCAGATCGTGCAACCGCTGGAGAGCAATGGCAGCCCGATGGGCTTTCTGCGCGTTACCCTGGATACGCATGTGCTGGTAACCGAAGCCAAGCAGGTGGATAACACCACCAATATTTTGCGGCTGATGATGCTGCTGGCGCTGGCCATTGGCATTATTCTCACCCGTACCCTGCTGCGTGACCGCCGTACCCGCTGGCAGCAGTCGCCGTTCCTGTTAACCGCCAGTACACCGGTGAAAGAGGATAATGAAGAAGAGGCTGAAGCGAGTGATAAAGCCAGCAGTAACGCGGTGGTGACAGAGAAGACAAACGAAAAAGCGGATTGAGTGGGATGAAAGGGAGGGTGATGGTGTTCACCCTCCCCGGCCCTCCCCCACGACGTGGGGGAGGGAGCGAGAGAATCAGGCGTTATCGCCTAACAGCACAGATTCCAGCGCGATCTTAATCATATCGTTGAAGGTCGTCTGGCGTTCTGCTGCGGTGGTCTGCTCGTGGGTACGGATATGGTCCGACACGGTGCAGATGGTCAGCGCTTTCGCACCGAATTCCGCCGCCACGCCGTAGATACCGGCCGCTTCCATTTCCACGCCCAGAATGCCGTATTTTTCCATCACATCAAACATTTGCGGGTCTGGCGTGTAGAACAGGTCTGCAGAGAAGATATTACCGACGCGGGCATCAACACCCAGGTTTTTCGCCGCATCCACTGCATTACGCACCATATCGAAATCAGCAATCGCAGCGAAGTCGTGACCTTTGAAGCGCATACGGTTCACTTTGGAGTCGGTGCAGGCGCCCATACCAATCACGATATCACGCAGTTTCACG
Source organism: Erwinia sp. V71 (assembly GCF_965644245.1). NCBI lineage: Bacteria > Pseudomonadati > Pseudomonadota > Gammaproteobacteria > Enterobacterales > Erwiniaceae > Erwinia > Erwinia sp. V71. Next base: position 13,443 of record NZ_CBFFRK010000051.1, on the reverse strand, counting down.
TCGGCACGCACCGCGCCGCAGGAACCGACACGGATGATCTTCTTCACACCAAACTCGGTGATCAGCTCTTTGGTGTAGATAGAGCAGGATGGAATACCCATACCGTGACCCATTACGGAGATCTTACGGCCTTTGTAGGTGCCGGTGTAACCCAGCATGCCGCGCACGTTATTCACTTCAACGGCGTTTTCCAGGAAGGTTTCCGCAATATGTTTTGCACGCAGTGGATCGCCCGGCATCAGTACCACGTCAGCGAAATCACCCATCTCAGCGTTAATATGAGGCGTTGCCATCTTTTTATCCTTATTCAGTCGATTCAGTCGTCTGTGTTGCTGCGATCACAGCATCGTTTTGCCATATTCCATAGCGGAAAGGCCAAAGTATTTCGCTACCGTCTGGCCGATATCGGCGAAAGTGTCGCGGTAACCCAAGTCGCCCGGCTTCACTTTCGGTCCGTAAATCAGCACCGGAATGTGCTCACGGGTATGGTCGGTGCCATGCCAGCTTGGGTCGCAACCATGGTCAGCGGTCAGGATCAGAATGTCATCCTCTTTCACCAGCGCCATCAGCTCTGGCAGGCGACGGTCAAACAGTTCCAGCCCGCCCGCATAACCGGCGATATCACGGCGATGCCCCCAGACCGCGTCAAAATCGACGAAGTTGGTGAACACGATGGAATTGTCCGGTGCGGAAGCCATCTCTTTTACCGTAGCGTCAAACAATGCATCGAGGCCGTTCGCTTTCACCTTTTTGGTGATGCCAACATGCGCATAGATATCCGCGATTTTACCCACCGAAATCACGTCGCCGCCCTTTTCATCCACCAGTTTTTTCAGGATGGTCGGCGCAGGCGGTTCTACCGCCAGGTCGCGACGGTTGCCGGTACGCTGGAAGTGACCCGCTTTGTCGCCGACAAACGGACGCGCAATCACGCGGCCAATGTTGTAGCCACCGTCTGTCAGCTCTTCACGGGCGATCTCACACAGCTCATACAACCGATCCAGGCCAAAGGTCTCTTCATGGCAGGCAATCTGGAATACGGAATCCGCCGAGGTATAGAAAATCGGCTTGCCGGTTTTCATATGCTCTTCGCCCAGATCGTCGAGCACCACGGTGCCGGACGAGTGGCAATTGCCGAGATAGCCCGGCAGCCCCGCGCGTTCAACCAGTTTATCCAGCAGTTCCTGCGGGAAGCTGTTTTGCGTATCGGAGAAGTAACCCCAGTCAAACAGCACCGGCACACCGGCGATTTCCCAGTGACCCGACGGCGTGTCTTTGCCGGAGGAAATTTCGCTGGCATAAGCATAAGCGCCAATAATTTCAGCGTTTTTATCCAGGCCCGGCGGGAAGGTGCCCGTTGAGGCTTCTGCAGCCTTACCCAGTCCCAGCGCCGTTAAGTTAGGCAGATGCAGCGGCCCCTTACGGTTGATATCCGCTTCACCTTTGAAGCATGCCTCAGCAATGTGGCCGAGCGTGTCCGAGCCCTTATCACCGAACTTATCGGCGTCTTTACTGGCGCCGATTCCAAAGGAATCGAGCACCATGATAAATGCACGTTTCATCCTGCTCTCCTGCGTATCCACGCGATGAGGATTAAAAAAAAGCGATCAGAATAGTATGCCGCTTATTCGTTAATTCTGCGATAGATAATCGGCGTTTTCTCCGGCGCAACATCCGTGATGGTGATGGCCGCTTTCAGCGACTGCGCCGCTTCCTGCCAGCTGGCTTCACTGGCGGCATGGATGATCGCCAGCGGACGCTGACCGTCCACGCTGTCGCCCAGCTGCGCCATCTCGCTCAGCCCCACGCTGTAATCAATGCTGTCGCTGGCACGACGACGACCGCCGCCCATCGCCACTACCGCCATTCCCAGCGCACGGGTGTCCATCGCGCTGACAATGCCAGGCCGGTCGGCATATACCGCTTTACTCAGCATCGGTGCAGGCAGATAGCGATCCACATGGTCAATAAAGTCCGCCGGCCCCTGCTGCGCGGCAACCATACGCGCAAATACCTCTGCCGCTTTGCCGTTATCCAGCACCGCCTGCAGTTTGCTACGCGCTTCAGCGTCATCTTTCGCCAGTGAGCCGGAAATCAGCATCTCGCTGCACAGCGCCATGGTCACTTCCAGCAGGCGCGGATTGCGGTATTCGCCAGTCAGGAACTGCACCGCTTCACGCACTTCCAGCGCATTACCGGCACTGGAAGCCAGCACCTGGTTCATATCCGTCAGCAGTGCAGTCGTTTTGCAGCCCGCGCCATTCGCAACGCCAACAATCGCCTGTGCCAGCAGCTCTGACTGCTCAAACGTCGGCATAAAGGCACCTGACCCCACTTTGACATCCATCACCAGCGCATCCAGCCCTTCGGCCAGCTTTTTCGCCAGAATCGAGGCCGTGATCAGTGGGATCGAATCCACCGTGGCAGTAATATCGCGGGTGGCATAGAAGCGCTTATCGGCGGGCGCCAGCGAGTTGGTCTGGCCGATAATTGCCACGCCCACCTCTTTGATAATGCTGCGGAAACGGTCATCCTGCGGGAAGATATCGAAACCCGGGATCGCTTCCAGCTTATCCAGCGTGCCACCGGTATGGCCGAGGCCACGACCAGAGATCATCGGTACATAGCCGCCACAAGCCGCCACCATCGGCCCCAGCATCAGTGATGTCACATCACCCACGCCGCCAGTGGAGTGTTTATCCACCACCGGACCGTTCAGGTTCAGGGATTGCCAGTTGAGCACGGTTCCCGAATCGCGCATCGCCATGGTCAGCGCCACGCGCTCCGCCAGCAACATATCGTGGAAATAAATGGTCATCGCCAGTGCGGCGATCTGCCCTTCCGAGACGCTGTTGTCGCGTACACCGTTAATAAAAAAGCGAATCTCCTCGTCGCTCAGTGGCAGGCCATCGCGTTTTTTACGGATAATTTCTTGCGGCAAAAACAAGGTAACCCCCTGTTTACAGAGATGAGCAGGCGGCACGGTGGCCGCCGTGGAAATTAATAACCGGACTGGCTGGTCGCGGTGTGATGACCTGCTGCATTCAGCAGGCTGGCTAACAGGCTTGATGCGCCAAAGCGGAAGTGACGCGCATCGGCCCAGTCACTGCCCAGCAGATCATCCGCCAGCTTCAGGTAGATAGCCGCGTCTTCCGCAGTACGCACGCCACCAGCAGGTTTGAAACCGACCTGCGCTTTGACGCCTTTATCACGAATCACCTGCATCATGATTTGCGCCACTTCAGGCGTGGCGTTGACCGGCACTTTACCGGTGGAGGTTTTAATAAAATCTGCGCCTGCATCAATGGCGATTTCGGAAGCCTGACGGATCAGCGCCGTCTCTTTCAGCTCACCGGTTTCGATAATCACTTTCAGCAGCACGTTTGCCGCCGCACAGGCTTCTTTACAGGCTTTCACCAGTTCAAAACCGACCTGGCTGTTACCGGCCATCAGCGCGCGATACGGGAACACCACATCCACTTCATCGGCACCGTAAGCAATCGCCGCACGGGTTTCCGCCAGCGCGATCTCAATATCGTCGTTGCCGTGCGGGAAGTTGGTGACGGTAGCAATGCGGATTTCCGGCGTCCCCTGCTCACGCAGCGTTTTGCAGGCAATCGGGATAAAGCGCGGATAAATGCAGATGGCGGCGGTATTGCCGGCCGGTGATTTCGCCTGGTGACACAGTGCGATCACTTTGGCATCGGTATCATCATCGTTCAGGGTGGTCAGATCCATCAGTTTCAGCGCGCGCAGCGCCGCAGCGGTTACATCAGTCATGCTACTCTCCGAAAAGGTTTAGTGAGCCAACAACAATGTTACTATTCTAACAATAACCACGGCACATTGATGTGCATTGACTCACAGACAAGGCAAGAAACGGTTGTCACCATGTTATCTTTTCTGTCAGAAAATTCATACCCAAACGCAGATAAAAGCCATCCCAAAATAAAAAAGCAGCGATAAGACACGCTTACCACGGCGATGTGACAATTTTCACATATACTGGTTACAGCGCGAGGAATACCCCGGCAATCGAGGCGCTCATCAGATTCGATAACGTCCCCGCGATCACCGCTTTAATCCCGAGTTTAGCAATATCATGACGACGATTTGGCGCCATACTGCCGAGACCACCAATCAGGATGGCAATCGACGACAGGTTAGCAAAGCCACACAACGCAAAGGAGATGATCGCTTTAGTGTGGTCCGACAGCACCTGCAGTCCTGCCGCCACAACCGTGGCATCATCTTTCAGATAAGCACCGAAGTTCAGATAAGCGACAAACTCATTCACAATCAGCTTCTGGCCGATAAATGACCCCGCCACCATCGCTTCTTCCCATGGCACACCGATCAGGAAAGCCACAGGCGCAAACAGATAGCCGAGGATCAGCTCCAGCGACAGCTGCGGGTAGTTAAACCAGCCGCCAACGCCAGAGAGAATACCGTTCAGCAGCGCGATCAGCGCAACGAAGGCCAGCAGCATCGCACCCACATTCAGCGCCAGCTGCATACCGGAAGAGGCGCCTGCGGCTGCGGCATCCAGCACATTCGACGGCTTATCATCCTGAGCGACCATCTCATCAGCATCACGGGTATCCTGGCGTGCTTCCGTTTCCGGGATCAGCAGTTTTGCGAACAACAGACCACCCGGTGCCGCCATAAACGACGCCGCGATCAGATACTCCAGTGGAACGCCCATCTGCGCATAACCCGCCAGCACCGAACCGGCGACTGAAGCCAGGCCACCGCACATCACCGCAAACAGTTCCGAGCGCGTCATAGTGGCGATATACGGTCGTACCACCAGCGGCGCTTCTGTCTGGCCGACAAAAATATTGGCAGTTGCTGACAGCGACTCAGTACGGGAGGTTCCCAGCAGCTTCTGAATACCCCCACCCAGCAGACGGATGACCCACTGCATAATGCCGAGGTAATAGAGCACCGCGATCAGGGAAGAGAAAAAGACAATGATTGGCAGTACGCGCAGGGCAAAAACAAAACCGCCGCCGCCGAACACTTCAAACATTTTATCTGACACCAGGCCGCCAAAAATAAACGACACGCCCTGATTGCCGTAGGCGATCACACTGGATACCCCGGCAGACATTGCCATCAACACGCTGCGTCCAGCCGGGACATAGAGCACGAGAGCACCAATACCAACCTGCAGGACGAACGCCCATATCACAGTACGTAAATTGATGGCTCTGCGATTAGAAGACAGCAGGACGGCAAACAGAATGAGCGCCCCCATGCCAATAAGGCCTATAAGAAGTTGCATAAATTCCCTCAAGGTAATGAAAAACAGCATGGAGAAGCGCTGTTAAGGCGTGTCCGCGGTAATAGCCCCGGAATAAGCGCGGCAATTATAGCGGCAGAAGTGGCCCTGCCTGTTAATCGGTATCACAGAAAATTACAAATGGAAGCAAACGAAAAACTGATAAAGTGACTTTCGTCACATTTTTAGATGCCAAATACCCGACGGGTATTCTGCCGGAGGGTTTCAGCGAGCAGTTCTGGCGCCTCACTGCGCAGTTCACACAGCACCTGCCAGACATTAAAAACGCGTTCAGGGCGATTGGGTTGTCCCTGAAAACCTGATAACGGCATATCCGGTGCATCCGTTTCCAGCAGCAGTGTGCTGAGTGGTAAACGGGCGATGGTCTCACGGGTTTTGCTGGCGCGCGGATAAGTGATGGTGCCGCCTACACCGATGGCATATCCCAGTTTAATAAAGTTTTCTGCCTGCTGCAGACTGCCAGCAAAGCCATGCACCACGCCGCAACGCGGCACCTCGATGCGTTTTAAATGCATTGCCAGCTGGTCGTGGGTACGACGCGAATGCAGGATCACCGGCAGCTGATACTCTCGCGCCAGCCGCAGCTGGGCATCCAGTAACGCCAGCTGCTTATCGAACTGTGGGTTTTCGATATACAGATCGAGCCCCATTTCACCGATCGCCACCAGTTTGGGCGGCTTTTGTTGCAAATATTGCTCAAGCAACGCCAGAGCCGACTCGTCATGCTCTGCAGTCGCCATCGGATGCAGACCAAGCGCGGCATAGAGTGGAGTGTATTGTTCAGCCAGCGCCAGCACGCCCGCAAAGCGGGAAGCGGCAACGGCCGGGACAATGATTTTCTCCACACCGGCGCTGGCCGCGCGCTGCAGGCTGTCGCTCTCCTCTCCGCTGAACGGAGGAAAATCGAAATGGCAGTGGGTATCAACAAAATGCATGCCGGCATCTCTGAGTCAGAATCCTGGTTATGCGGGGAGTTATAACACTGGCGGGGAAGGGATGACAAACCTGCAGCATAACGGAGAGCACAAGGCTCTCCGTTATCAGATGCTATCGAATCACACGTTCGACTTAACCATGTCGTCTATGGCCGTTTACGCCCGGTAAACAGGCTGACGAGGAACAGGATAATACCGACCACAAAGACAATTTTTGCTGCCCATGCTGCGGTACCCGCTAATGAGCCAAAACCTAATGCGGCGGCAATCAGCGCAATGATCAGGAAAATAATACCCCAACGAAACATAAGCCTCTCCTTTACCATAGTGAAGATCGAACTGCTTATTTGTTGCCATTCGGGAGACAGCTCTCCCACGAATGTCTTTTGTTGTTACGGGCAACATCCGTGTCGCGGCTTCATTGATGAAGCCATGGTGATTATGGTTTAACCACCAGATCGTTCTTAACGCTTTTCACACCGTTAATCGCTTTCGCAATACCTTCGGCGCGTTCTGACTGCGCCTGATTCTCAACCGTACCAGAAAGCTGCACGACGCCATCCGTCGTTTCCACTTTCACCTTGCGTGACGGCACAATGTCATCTGCTAATAGTTTAGCTTTAATTTCACTGGTCGTTGCCGCGTCACCCGCGTAACTACTTACGGATGATGTCTTGCTGTCTCTGACATGCAGTTTGTCACTGACTGACTTCAGCCTTCCACGCTCTTCGCCAGCGTCACCGCTTTTTCGGCCTGATCCTGCGAGGTCACAAAACCGCTCAGCGTCACCACGCCAGCATCCGTTTTCACGGAGATATCGGTGCTTTTAATCGCACTGTCGTCCACCAGCGCCGCTTTCACTTTCGCGGTAACGGCACTGTCATCCATGTAATTACCGGCTTTTTTCATAGAACTATCGATTTTTGAACCGGTGCTTTCCGCTGTGGTAGAGGCTTTCTCACTCAGGGTTTGTTCCGCCAGGGCAGAACCACTCAGCAATGCTGAACCCATCAGTAAAGCCATCATGGTTTTGGTCATCTTTGTTTTGTTCATCGATATATTCCTTCTATCCGGGGAGTCACTCACACCTGTGAGCCTTACCGCTCGCAGCGGTATTACGACAGAACGGGCATCGCAAAAAGCAACACAAATCAACGCCCGACAAGATAATCATAGTCAGGAATCAGGTTTTTTCCGGTTTTTGTGGTTTAAAAGCGGGAAACAGCGTCAGAAAAGAGTGTTTTTAGGAGGAGTCTGTGTCTCTGGCGGAGGCATCGGTGAACAGCAGCAACAGTAACAATAGCAGATAAAAAAGCGCTGACCGGGCAGATCCGGTCAGCGCTTCATTTACAGGCAGAACAGAATTAGTGTTCGCGTGTTTTGTGGAATACCACGTCAGGATAACGTTCCTGCGTGATATTCAGGTTGACCATGGTCGGCGCGATATAGGTCAGGTTATCGCCGCCATCCAGTGCCAGGTTCACTTCGTTCTTGCGCTGGAATTCGTCGAATTTCTTCGCATCTTTGCATTCCACCCAGCGGGCCGTCGAGACGTTTACTGACTCATAAATCGCTTCGACATTGTACTCGCTTTTCAGACGCGCCACGACCACATCAAACTGCAGCACACCGACGGCACCCACAATCAGATCGTTATTGCTGACCGGACGGAATACCTGTACCGCACCCTCTTCCGACAGCTGAACCAGACCTTTCAGCAGCTGTTTCTGCTTCAGTGGATCGCGCAGGCGGATACGGCGGAACAGCTCAGGGGCGAAGTTCGGGATACCGGTGAACTTCATATTCTCACCCTGGGTAAAGGTGTCGCCAATCTGAATCGTTCCATGGTTGTGCAGGCCAATAATATCGCCCGGGAAAGCTTCTTCGACGTGCGCACGGTCACCGGCCATAAAGGTCAGCGCATCAGAGATCACCACATCTTTGCCGATACGTACATGGCGCAGCTTCATGCCTTTCTCATATTTGCCGGACACCACGCGCATAAAGGCAACGCGATCGCGGTGTTTCGGGTCCATATTGGCCTGAATCTTAAACACAAAGCCGGAAAACTTGTCATCGGCAGCGGTCACGGTACGGGCATCGGTCACGCGTGGCATTGGCGCTGGCGCCCACTCCACCAGACCATCCAGCATATGATCGACACCAAAGTTACCCAGTGCAGTACCGAAGAATACCGGAGTCAGCTGACCATCGAGGAAAGCTTCTTTTTCGAACTCATGGGAAGCCCCCTGCACCAGTTCAAGCTCATCACGCAGCTGCTTCGCCAGATCTTCACCCACCGCCGTATCCAGATCCGGGTTATTCAGACCTTTAACAATGCGAACTTCCTGAATAGTATGACCCTGGCCGCTCTGATACAGGTAGGTTTCATCTTTGTAGAGATGGTAAACCCCTTTAAACAGCTTACCGCAGCCAATCGGCCAGGTAATCGGCGCACAGGCGATTTTCAGCTCGCTTTCCACTTCATCCAGCAACTCCATAGGGTCGCGGATATCACGGTCAAGCTTGTTCATAAAGGTCAGGATCGGCGTGTCACGCAGACGGGTAACTTCCATCAGCTTACGGGTACGATCTTCAACACCTTTCGCCGCATCGATAACCATCAGACAGCAGTCCACCGCCGTCAGGGTACGGTAGGTATCTTCCGAGAAGTCTTCGTGTCCGGGGGTATCAAGCAGGTTGACCAGGCTCTCGCGATACGGGAACTGCATCACCGAGGTGGTGATCGAAATACCACGCTGCTTCTCCATTTCCATCCAGTCGGACTTGGCGTGCTGACTGGAACCACGGCCTTTCACCGTACCCGCGGTCTGGATCGCCTGTCCGAACAGCAGCACTTTTTCAGTGATGGTGGTTTTACCGGCATCGGGGTGTGAAATAATGGCAAAAGTGCGGCGACGAGCCACCTCTTGCATAAAAGGTGCATTTGACATCGGGAATCTTCTGGTCTGATGCTGGAGGGCGGCAGACAGCCGCCATCACAGACAATTTAAATCAATGGCCGGCATTTTCGCCGATCCGCGGGCTATAAACAATGCAGAATGCCGCTTAATTCTTGCAACTGGTCGACGGCTGCGCCGAGTTCAGAGTGATCAACACCTTGGTGTAGTGATCGGCAATCACCTGATGCATCAGCGTGCCAGTGATCCGATAGCAGCCATTCGGTTTCACCTGCCCTTTTGCGGCGAGGATCTGCAACTCGGTCACATTGCTTTCTGCTTCGCTATCCGGGTCTTCGTTCGGCGTATTCGGCGCCGGGTTGACGGTAATCGGGTTGTCCAGATGCAGTACCGGCACATACACTTTTTTATCGTCAGGGCCATCGCCATAGTTTGGCGGACCATCAAATTGTTGCATATCAACGTAACCTTCCAGCGTTACCACTGCAGGCTGATACTGCAGCGCTTCAGCGGCCTTTGCGGGCAGTGAGGCACAGGCAAAGAGAGCGGCCAGTGAAAATGCCAGGGATAAAGGAGTTAACGTGCACCAGGAATGCAGGTTGGTTGTTTTCATGGTTGTGACTCGGTTGCAGATGCCGTTGGGTTGCCGATACTACAGCATCAAGTGCGGGGGTTTTCAACTGTTGACGAGGCATGAGCCGTTAGCGTGAAAAGAGAAATTTCATCTCAGTACGCCTGAGCTACTATGCAGAATCACCGTTCCAATGGATGGTAACGGCCATCAGTGGAACCAGCATCCGTATATAACATGTAAGTCTCTTTACTTATCTTAAATCTAAACAGGAACACTGATGTATTTGGATCACCACCACATACTGGATGTTTTCGGTTCTCTCTGACACTCACAATAAAATAACCAGGATCTTTTACTCCATCATAATCATAAGCAAGGCAGGGATCGGCCAAATTCGTGAGATGATGATCACGGATAGCATGATATACAGCCATAATAGCCATACTTTTAGGGAAGGTGCGATTTAATCATTCAAAGTTCTGTTCATGACTACAATGATTGCCGCTCATCTATCGTTTTCAGTGTTTTGGGCGGTTCTTTGTTCATTTACCATACGATGACAGGACGAAAAAATGGTTCCCATCGAATTAATCGCACCTTCCTTAAGAAGGGATCTGAGCGTGAAGAATGTCGACCAGCAAAGGTGTCCCGTTTGCTGGTCGCACAAAGCAGGTGGTTTAGTCCTGCAGCAGGCGGGCTAATTCATGCAGCGAGGCGACTTGCCAGTCAGGCGTAATCCCTTCGGGCTGCGGACGGTTATCCGCATTCAGCCAGCAGGTCGCGAAGCCAGCATTGATACCGCCAAGAATATCCGAATCCGGATTATCACCCACCATCATCACGCGTTCGCGTGGTGGCTGGCCCATTTTCGCCAGGGCGTAATCAAAGATCGCCGGGTGCGGTTTAGCGTGACCGACCTGCTCCGAGATCACCAGCAGATCGAAATACTCCAGCAGCCCGGTGCGCTCCAGACGTGCCTGTTGCAGCGCAGTGAAACCGTTGGTGATGATGCCCATTTTTACCCGGCCTTTCAGCAGTTTCATCAAACTGACTGCGCCTTCCAGCGGCACACAGATCTCTGCCATCGCACTGAGGAAATCGCGATTCAGCGCCTGCGCTTCCACCTGAAGCTTATCCGCCCAGCCCTGGAAACGCTGATGCTGGAGTTGCAGCGCGCTGATCACGCCATTCTGATACTCCACCCACAGCGGCTTGTTAATGGCCTGGTAGTCATCATAATCGGCTGCGGTGAACTGCACGTCATAATCGTGAAACATGCGCTGCAGACCGGCAAAGGCGTCAAAGTGGAACAACGTGTCATCAGCGTCGAATAAGATCCAGTCCCAGTTAGTTAACATCGTCTCGTCAAATCCTGTTTTGTCTGCCTGCGGGAATGCCACTACAGAGTTAAAGCCATGATCAGCGCGTCTTCGCGCCCGTCAGCGGTGGGGTAGTAATTTTTACGTACGGAAACTTCATTGAACTCCAGCTGCTCATACAGGGCGATGGCGGCGTGGTTAGAGGCTCGCACTTCCAGCCACAGAGTCAACACTTCACGTTCGGTGAGCTCAGCAATCAGATGCTGCAGCAGCTGGCGCGCCAGCCCGCGGCGCTGGAAAGCCGGGTCGACCGCGATATTAAACAGCGTGGCCTCATCCAGCACCACTTGCGTAATGGCAAATCCGGCCATCGCGCCGTCCACTTCCAGCTGATAATTGAGATAACGCACCCCCTGATTGCTGGTGAAGGTGCTCTCCGCCCACGGAAAAGCGTGGCAGCGCTGCTCAATGGCATAAGCGCGTTTAAGGTCGTTCGCTGTGAGTAAAGAAATCTGATTCATAATTGCAGATCTGCTGCCAGAGCGCGCGTTTGGCGCTGGCATTATAGTAGAGCTCATCAAGAGCCGGCGTCGCCAGCTGTGCGCCTGTGAAGGTCAGCGGCATATCGGTGCCCAAACGCCAGCTGGCGCAGCGGCAATCATCGGGCAGCATCGCCAGCTGATCCGGCGTCAGGCTAACCGTATCCTGTGGTGCAATACCCAGCGCGCGCAGCACGTCACTGACCAGCGGTTCCTCCGGCGAGGGCGGCGCGTCAGCAATAATCACCAGGCGCGTCTGCGCTGGCAGCGAGAGTGCGACCTCGCCCTGCAGGGCGCGCGGACGCCTCAGCACATACTGCGTAATGCCCATTTGTTGTAATAACCAGTCACGTCTGGTGGACATCGGTTCTCGCCTGGTGGTTCGTATGGAGGGCATATGCTAGCAAAACCATCGAACATGAGCCAACAAAGCACTATAATCCCCGCTTCGATTAGTAAGGAGCCATCCGATGTCCGCTTTTACCCCGGCCAGTGAAGTTATTCTGCGCCACAGTGATGAATTTATTGCCCGCCGCGTGCTGTTTGCTGGCGATCTGCAGGATGACCTGCCCGCACAGCTGGAAACGGCACTGAGTAAAGTTCATACCCAGCAATACCATCACTGGCAGAACCTGAGCCGCGCTATGGGCGAACATGCGCAGTACAGCCTGGTCGCCAGCGCCGATATGGTGAGCGACTGCGATACTCTGGTGTATTACTGGCCGAAGAATAAGCCGGAAGCCCAGTTCCAGCTGCAGAACCTGCTGTCACTGCTGCCAGTGGGCTGCGATATTTTTGTTATTGGCGAAAACCGCAGCGGCGTACGCAGTGCGGAGCAGATGCTCGCGCCATGGGCAACGCTGAGCAAAATCGACAGCGCGCGTCGCTGTGGCCTGTATCACGGCCGTCTCGACAGTCTGCCAGCCTTCAATGCCGACAGCTTCTGGGGCGAGTATGCGCTGGATGATCTCACCATTAAAACCCTGCCGGGCGTCTTCAGCCGCGATGGTCTGGATATTGGCAGCGATCTGCTGCTGTCCACCTTTACGCCGCATACCAAAGGCAAAGTGCTGGATGTCGGCTGTGGTGCAGGCGTGCTGGCAACCCTGCTGGCGAGCCATTCGCCAAAAGTGCGCCTGTGGCTGACCGATGTCAGCGCTGCCGCTATCGAAGCCAGTAAGGCCACACTGGCAGCGAATCAGCTGGAAGGCGAAGTGTTCGCCAGTAACGTCTATTCTGACGTCACAGGCCGTTTCGATATGATTATCTCCAACCCACCGTTCCATGATGGCATGCAGACCAGCCTGGATGCGGCGCAGACGCTGATTCGCGGCGCGGCGAAACACCTGAATAACGGTGGTGAACTGCGTATTGTTGCCAACGCCTTCCTGCCGTACCCGAATATTCTCGACGAAACGTTCGGCAGCCACGAAGTGCTGGCGCAAACCGGGCGTTTCAAGGTGTATCGCGCAGTACAGGGTCGCGGCGGAAAATTCCGCTAATTTGCTCATATTTGGGCCAGTACGCACAGTTATCGTCATGGAAATGTTGCTTTTTCCAGCAGTCATTCCATGACGACGAAATATCTGTTGACGTCCCCGGTAAATCCTCTAGAATGCGCCTCCGTGGTTGCAATACTGGTGAAACAGTATTTCGGTACGCGAAGGTGGCGGAATTGGTAGACGCGCTAGCTTCAGGTGTTAGTGTCCTTACGGACGTGAGGGTTCAAGTCCCTCTCTTCGCACCAACAACCATGACATTGCTGTGCATTTGACGCGAAGGTGGCGGAATTGGTAGACGCGCTAGCTTCAGGTGTTAGTGTTCTTACGGACGTGAGGGTTCAAGTCCCT
>NZ_CBFFRK010000050.1:0-29637 GCF_965644245.1 Erwinia sp. V71 | reverse complement strand
GCAGGATAGCTTATCGGTAGCTAACCGTCCCTCCATCCACATGACCAAGCGTTGCACTTATTATCTGAATTCGCGGATTAACATATTGAGATAAAGACAATTATGGACATCAAACAGCTCATCTATCTCTGCAACCTGGAACGTGAGCGACATTTTGGTCGTGCGGCAGAGGCCAGTTTTGTCAGTCAGCCTACGTTATCGATGCGCTTAAAAAACCTTGAGCGTGAGCTGGGACTGTCGCTGATTAATCGCAGTAATAACTTCGCCGGTTTCACCGCTGAAGGGGAGCGGGTACTGGCCTGGGCGCGTGAGATTGTCTCGGTCTACCAGGGACTGAAACTGGAAGTCGAATCGCTAAAGCATGGCGTCAATGGCACTCTGCGGATTGGTGTGGTGCCGCAATGCAGTATTTCGCTGCCGCTGATGCTGAAAGCGATTAGCGATCGCTATCCTCAGCTGGATTACCGGGTAGCGGTGTTAAGCGCAGATCAACTGCTGGAGGCGCTTAACAGCCATACGGTGGATGTCGGCATCGGTTTCTTTGAGATGGCCACACTGCGTGAACTGCATTTCCAGGCAGAAGCCTTGCAGGATAACGGCGTTGAATTAGTGTTTAATCCGCAGCATTTTCCTCACCTGCCGGGGAGTGACGAGCCGCTGACGCTGAGTGAAGTGTCCGGCCTGCCGTTGTGCCTGGCGGAGCCAACACGCTATTTCCGTCGCTATATCGACAGCCATTTTCGTGAGGCTGGCCTGGCGTTGCGCGTGGTACTGGAAACCACATCGGTATTCCAGCTGGCGCAGGCGGTGCAGGTCGGACTGGGTTGTCTGATCTCGCCTGTCGGGCATTTACTGCCGGAAATGATGCCCGATCTGCACAGCCGCAAACTGTTGATTGAAGCGATGGCACGCCATGCGGCGGTGGTGATTGCTGAACCAGGGCGTGCAACGCCACTGGCTCAGCATTTCTTTGATGAGGTTCGCCGCTGGTTAACGGATAACAAACGGCCTTTTATTCAGGGTTAACCACCCAGCGACTGATTCAGACGGTTATGCCAGTTAGCAAAAGCAACATGCTGAATCACACGGAACAGCTGTGCTGGTGTATAACCCTGTTCCACCAGCGGTTGCAAATGTGCGGCGCTAAAGCGTTCCGGTGCGCGTGTGAGTTGTGCCGCGGCCTGAATCAGCGCCGCGATCTCGGGTTGCTGCTTACTGGCACTCAGCGCATCATCGATGCCGTCAATTAATGCATCACGCAACTCTCCCTGATATTGCGCAAAGCAGCTGACGCTGCCGTTAATTCGTGCGCTGACCGCTGCTGCCAGGTGATCCTGTTCGCTGCTCTGTTCATCCAGTGTGATCAACAGCTGCGCCAGGCCGTTCAATGCTTTTGCATCGTGGACGAACAGCCAGGCGCTCTCTGTCAGCACAGGCTGTGGCTGACAGAACGTCAGGGCTTCAAGCTGTTCCGCTGTCGCGTAGCGCAGCTCCACTGGCGGCAGTTGCGGTTGCCAGAGTGCGGGTTCTGCAAAGCGTTCGGCATCGGCATCAGCAGACGTGACCGTGCCGGGGATCCAGCGTACCGGCAATGCCATCAGCGCCTGAATACCGGCGACAACCCTGGCCTGATAACTCACGTAGCCAATGATCTGGCTGAAGGTGATGATATCGGGTTCGGTCAGTCCGACCTCCTCCAGACGACGCAATGCCGCGTTATCAATCAGTGTTGGCTGGCTTGCCAGCTGGCGCGAGTATTGGGTGATTTGTGTCAGGCGATTATTGCTTTCGCGTGAGGAGTCGGGGCCGGGTAGCGGATTGAGCCGCGCGGCATAATGATTGCACATCCGCTGAATACCGGTAACCTGGGCGACGGTAAGCGCGGTGCACAGGCGGTCATACAGAGTCAGCGTGTGGGTGAGCGAGGTTTGCAGGTGGTCGGGCAACAGAATGCTGTTGAGCTGACGGGCAATCTGCAAAACGGAAATATGTGACCGCAGCGTCGACTGAAGTGGTGCGTCTGCCTGCTGCATCAGGCCCAACAGAAAACGGTCTTCGACCTCCGCGGCTTCGGGAACCAGCGGCGACCCCTTCTCAGCACTGACACTGGATTGTGTTTCGTGATACCAGTGCTGGTTGCCGGGATAACGGCGTTGCTCCATGGTCATTCCTTTTTCATGTTAACTGACCCGATGTTCGCTGGTATGGCATCAGCAGAGACATGGACACCGGGCCTGGATGGCACAGTTATCTTGGCGTAACGCGACGGGCTAACAAAAGAATGATGAGTGATAATTAATAGCGGAAAGGTATAACAGAGCAGGAGTGGGATGATTGACGGTGGGAAGAGGGCGAGGCAAGCCTCGCCCGCGCAACTTATTTCAGTTCCAGCTCGTTCATTGCAGCGATGCTGAAACCGCCGTCAACGTGCAGAACTTCACCCGTCACACCACCCGCCAGGTCGGAACACAGGAAGGCTGCGGAGTTACCGACATCTTCAGTGGTCACAGTGCGGCGAATCGGGGTAACCGCTTCGCAGTGAGACAGCATTTTACGGAAGTCTTTGATGCCAGACGCCGCCAGGGTACGGATTGGACCTGCGGAGATGGCGTTAACACGCACGCTTTCCGGACCCATCGCGTTAGCCATGTAACGTACGTTTGCTTCCAGAGACGCTTTCGCCAGACCCATCACGTTGTAGTTAGGGATCGCACGCTCAGCACCCAGGTAAGACAGGGTCAGCAGAGCTGCGTTCGGGTTCAGCATCGCGCGGCACTCTTTCGCCATCGCCACAAAGCTGTATGCGCTGATGTCGTGAGCGATTTTGAAGCCTTCGCGGGTGACGGCGTTGACGTAGTCGCCATCCAGCTGGTCAGCCGGTGCATAGCCGATAGAGTGGACGAATCCGTCAAATTTTGGCCAGGTTTTTGCCAGCTCGGCAAACAGCGCTTTGATGCTCTCATCTTCAGCAACGTCACAAGGCAGAACGATGTCAGAACCGAGTTCTTTAGCGAACTCTTCGACACGACCCTTCAGCTTCTCATTCTGATAGGTGAAGGCCAGTTCAGCGCCCTGTTTGTGCATCGCTTGTGCAATACCGTATGCGATAGAGAGTTTACTGGCAACGCCAGTAATCAGAATGCGCTTACCGGAAAGAAAACCCATAGCTGTAATCCTTATGGTCATTGTTGTTGGCGGCCGCATTGAACAATAAATAAGCGACCGACGTTAATCGACCCGGCATTCTAGCACGAGTCTCTGGCTATTGTTATATCAACGATCTCTGCGCCAGGCATCGGCGGTTAACGCTTCGCCGAAATGGCTGGCGATCAGGCGTTTGGTGAGATCATGCAGCGGCGAGGCCAGCACATCAGCGGTGCTACCGCGCTCGACCACTTCGCCCTGATGCATCACCAGCACCTGATCGCTGATATGCTTCATCATGCCGAGGTGCTGCGTGACATAAATATAAGAGATACCGTGTTTCTCCTGCAGTTCAAGCATCAGGTTAATCAGCTGTGAGCGCATCGACATATCGAGCGAGGCCAGCGCTTCGTCGGCAATGATCACTTTGGGCTGCAGGATCAGGGCGCGCGCCAGACCGATACGCTGCTTCTGCCCTGGGGCCAGCATATGCGGATAATAGGCGGCGTGATCGCGCAGCAGCCCCACCTGGCGCAGCGTGGCGATAATGCGTTTTTCGCGGGCAGCGGCATCCAGATCGCTGTTCAGACGCAGCGGCAAATCGAGGATCTGGCTGATGCGCTGACGCGGATTCAGTGCGGTTGACGGGTCCTGAAAAATCATCCGGATGCGCTGGCTGCGATAGCCGTAATCGCCATACGCCAGCGGATGGTCATCGATCACGATCTCCCCGTGAGTTGGCGCCACCATACCGCTTAGCATTTTCGCCAGCGTCGACTTGCCCGAGCCATTTTCGCCGATAATCGCCAGTGTCTGCCCTTCGCGCAGGGTAAAGCTGACATCTTTAACGGCTTCAACATGCTGACGACGGAACAGGCCGGTGCGGTAGCGGTAAGTCTTGCTCAGATTACGCACCTCAAGCAGTGTTTCGATCATCACTGCTCCTCCATATTCAGCGGGAAATGGCAGGCATACAGATGCGTGCGCTGACCCGTCAGGCGCGGAGTATCAATGCATTTGCGCTGGGCGTAAGGGCAGCGCGGGCCAAGGCGACAACCCATCGGCAGATGTTCCAGTGAGGGGATGGCCCCCGGCAGAGTATTCAGACGGCTTTTATGCGGCAGCGAGCGGCCAAAATCGGGCATCGCGCGGATCAGCGCCTGGGTATAAGGGTGATGCGGTGCGCTAATCAGGTCTTCACTCTGCGCGGTCTCCACCGTCTGGCCGCAATACATCACATTAATTTTATCGGCCCAGTGGCTCATCATCTGCAGGTCATGGCTGATCAGCAGAATGGTGGTGTTGTTGTTCTGGTTCAGCCGCGACAGCAGACGGAAAATCTGCGCCTGCGTGGTGGGTTCCATGGCGTTGGTCGGTTCATCGGCGATCAGCAGACGCGGCTGGTTCGCCAGCGCAATCGCAATCATCACTTTCTGGCATTCGCCATCGGTCAGCTCATACGGGAAGCTGCGCATGATATCGCGGTGATCTTTAATCCCGACGCGGTGCAGTAGCTCAATTGCCCGGCGGTGACGCCAGCGAAAGCGCTGATACCAGCGACCTTTCCAGGTCCAGCCGGGGATTGCCTGCATAATCTGGCGGCCAATCCGCTCTGACGGATCGAGGCAGGACTGCGGTTCCTGGAAAATCATCGACATATTGTGGCCGACGATACGCCGCCGTTCGCGTGGCGACAGATGCAGCAAATCGATATCATCGAAACGCATGCGGTCGGCGGTGACGCGCCAGTTATCTTTGGTCACGCCGCAAATCGCTTTGGCGATCAGACTTTTGCCGGAACCCGACTCGCCGACCAGACCGCGCACTTCCCCTTCGGTCAGGGTAATGCTGACGCGATCCACCGCTTTGACCGGCCCGTCGGCGGTCATAAATTCAATCGTCAGATTGCGAATATCGAGTAAGGGCATTATTCCACTCCTGCATCAATCGCACGGCGAATGCCGTCGCCCAGCAGGTTAACAATCAACACACTGATCATAATCGCTGCGCCGGGTAACATCACGGTCCAGGGCGCAACATAGATCAGTTCCAGCGCATCACCCAGCATCGCACCCCATTCCGGAGAGGGGAGCTGCGCGCCAAGATCGAGAAAACCCAGCGCGGCGATATCAAGAATTGCCATCGACAGGGCACGGGTAAACTCGGTGACCAGCAGCGACAGAATATTGGGCAGAATGGTATGCCAGAGAATCGTCACACTGCTGGCGCCATCGAGTCGCGCAGCGATCACATAATCTTTTTCCAGTTCATCATGCACGGCGCTGTAGATGGCGCGCACCAGCCGCGGCAGGATCGCCAGCCACACCGCCAGCATGGCATGTTCCAGCCGCGGGCCGAGAAACGCCACTACCACAATCGCCAGCAGCAGTGACGGGATCGACAGCAGCGTATCGAGAATATGATTTAGCAGCGCGGAACGCAGGCCATGAGTCAGACCCGCCAGCACGCCAATCACCATGGCACACAGTGCGGCCAGCAAGGTGACCAGTATCGCCGAACCCACCGTTGGCGCCGCGCCGCTTAACAGGCGACTCAGCACATCGCGGCCTAAATCATCGGTGCCAAGAAAGAAGGAGACATCGCCATAGCGCGACCATGACGGTGGCAGTAGCTGATAGCCGAGGAATTGTTGATCGAGGCCATAGGGTGCCAGCAGGCCGCCAAACAGGCACAGCAACAGCAGGGCGATAAAACCGTAAAAGCCCACCATCGCGGTGGTGTCACGATAAAACAGCCGCCAGGTGGTACGGAACGAACTGGGCAGGCGCTTTTCGGCGTAGATATTATCTGAGGGCATACCACTCCTTATGTTTCAGCGGATTGGTCATCGCGCCGAGGATGTCGGAAAGCACATTCACGGTAATCACCAGACCACCGACCACCATCACGCCAGCGGAAATCGCGGCATAATCCTGCTGATGAATCGCATTAATGAGCCAGCGCCCCAGGCCGGGCCAGCTGAACACCACTTCGGTAATCATCGCCAGCGTCAGCATAGTGGCGAACTGCAGTCCGAGGCGCGGGATCACTGGCGGCAGGGCATTGTGCAGCACGTGGCGGCGAATGACGGTAAAGCGCGAAAGGCCACGGGTTGCCGCTGCTTTGACATAGTTCTTGTCGATAACGTCACTGGTGCTGATACGCATCAGACGGATCACTTCGGTGGTCGGCGCCACCGCCAGCGCCGTGACCGGTAACACCATATGAAGCAGAACGCTCATGATCATCTCTTCGCGCCACGGCGAATGACTCAGCCAGGCGTCAATCAGGGCAAAGCCGGTCACGTTTTGCAGCGGATAGAGCAGGTCATAGCGCCCGGCAACTGGCAGCCAGCCAAGGTTCAGTGAGAAGAACAGCGTCAGCAGCAGCGCCAGCCAGAACACCGGCAGGGAAAATCCGAGCAGCGCCAGTGCGCTAATCACTTTGTCCTGCCAGTTATTGCGCATCACGCCAGCAATTATGCCAAGCGGAATGCCTACCAGCAGCGCCAGGCTAAACGACAGCAGGCACAGCTCCATGGTGGCAGGGAACACTTCGCGCAGCTGCTGGGTAATCGGCTGGCCGTTGATGCTGGAGACGCCAAAATCAAACTGCAACACGCCTTTAAACCAGAACCACCAGGCATCGAACAGCGATGCGCCCTGCAGCGGTGCATTTGGTGTGAAGTAGCTCAGACTGAACCCCACCAGCGTCAGCATAAACAGGGTTGCCAGCAGCAGTACCAGACGGCGTAAGGTGTAGATAATCATGGTTTGCTCTCCGCGCTGCCGTCACGGTGCACGCCAGCGAATGAGGCGTTGCCGAACGGACTGAGCACCAGACCCTGGATGTCGTGGCGGTAGGCCTGCAGACGCAACGATGACGCCAGCGGCAGCACCGGCAGCTCCTGTGCCAGACGGTGCTGGGCATCGCGATAATGGTCAATACGCGCCACCAGCTGCTGTGACACCAGTGCTTTCTGCAGCACTTCGTCAAAGGCCGGATTACACCAGTGGGCGAAATTGGTCTGCGAACGGATGGCCGCACAGCTCAGCAACGGGCGGAAGAAACTGTCCGGGTCATTACTGTCGGTCGACCAGCCGGTCAGCGTCAGGTCGTGGTTCATTTCCATCAGTCGTGCTTCCTGGAAACGCCCGTCAACCGGCACGATTGTCACGCGCACGCCGACCTGCGCCATATCCGCCTGAATCAGTTCGGCGGTTTTGAGCGGACTGGGGTTCCAGGATTGCGAGGCGGTTGGCACCCACAGGCGCAGGTGCAGGTTTTCGACACCGAGTTTCTGCAGTTCGTCGCGTGCGCGTTGCGGGTCATAAGGTGTCACGCGGGCATCATTGTCATAGGCCCACGAGGCACGCGGCAGAACGGAGGCCGCGGTTTCGGCAGTGCCGTAGTAAATCGACTCCATCAGACGTTCATTATTAATCGCCAGCGCCAGTGCCTGGCGGACTTCCGGGCGATCCAGCGGCGGCTTGCGGGTATTGAACGCCAGGTAAGCAATGTTCATCCCAGGGCGCAACGTCAGACGCAGACGCGGATCGTCGCGCAGAATCGACAGCTGACTGGCCGCCGGGTAGGCCAGCACATCACATTCGCCGGTTAACAGCTTTGACAGCCGTCCTGTACCGCCTGCGCCAAGGTCAATCACCACCTGCGGCATGCGCGGAATGCCTTTCCAGTACTCCGGATTGCGCGCCAGGCGAATATATTGCCCGGTACGATACTCATCCAGCATAAACGGACCCGTGCCTATCGGCTGGCGGTCGAGTAACTCCTGGCGGTTAATTTTGCTCAGTTGCGCGGCATATTCGGCGGAGAGCACAGGTGCATAGTGGGTCGCCAGATGCCAGAGGAAAGAGGCATCCGGGCTGTTAAGACGAAACTCGACGGTATCGTTATCCAGCTTTTTGATGCTCTGCACGGCATCGGAGAATTGCAGGCTGTCAAAGTAGGGGTAGCTGCCGCCGCTGACATTGTGCCAGGGATGCTGGCGGTTAAACATACGCCCAAAGCTGAACACCACGTCATCGGCATTCATTGGCCTTGACGGACGGAACCACTCCGTGTGCTGGAAAGGCACATTGCGGCGCAGGTGGAAACGATAAGTCGCGCCGTTATCCAGCACTTCCCAGCTTGAGGCCAGTTCGGGGATCAGACGATAGGTATACGGGTCGACATCCAGCAGACGATCATAAAGCTGAGCCGCCAGCGTATCCACCGCCAGCCCGCTACTGGCGAGCTGTGGATTAAAGGTGTTCATCACGCCGCTGACGCAGTAGACAAAGCCGGTCTGGCGAATGTCGCCAGGCGTCGCTGACCAGGCAGCGCCGCTAAGCACGCTGAGTCCAAGTAGCAGGGTGGAGAATAGTTTTGGCATGAGGTTCGTCAGGTTCACGGGCAATGCATTCAGTGTATCGCACTCTGTGTGCCGACCCAAAATTTGTCAGGGTAAGCGTCTCTTTTCCAGGCGATTTTCAGCGTGGCAGAGGCCATTATTCTGTTGCGGAGTGTGATAATACGCCTGATGTTAGTATGGAAATGAGAAAAATTCTCAACAAAGTGCTTTACAGATGGTAGTGAGAATGATTACTATTCTTCTGCGCTTCAACGGTGGCTCTACCGAAGAAGAGCACGACATTGCTCACATTGCTTCCAGTATTTTTAGCCCGCCTTGCGCGGGCTTTTTTTTTATTGGTGCGCGATGCGCGTGATTTGTCTGTTTTTTTCTGCCGTGGTGTTCTGTAAATCCGATACGAATGAATCGCTTATCTTATTTTTTGCGCGTTTTTGACACTTTTAAGACAAATCGCACCTGTTAACGAGTACAGGCAGAGCATAAGATAAGCGACACGAATCTCATTCCGGACTGACGGACACATCATGCTTTTTCAGCATGGCGCGTAACTGGTGATACGTCACGCCGAGTAACTGTGCAGCACGACGCTGATTAAAATGCGCCTGCTGCAGGCTCTTTTCCAGTAACGCTCTTTCCTGCTGGTTCTGCCACTGACGTAAGTCCAGCGGCAACTCAGGGAAGGCGGCACTGGTGCGGGGAGTGTCATTGCTGACGCTGCTCTGCCGGAAAGGGTTAAGAATAATGTTGTCCAGTGGATGTTCGCTGTCGTGATGGCGATACACGGAACGTTCCACTACGTTTTTCAGTTCACGAATATTACCCGGCCAGTGATAGTCCAGCAGGACTTGCTGAGCCAGCGGGGAAAAGCCGGGAAACAGCGGCAGCCCCAGCTCACGACACATTTGAATGGCGAAATGTTGCGCCAACACCAGGATATCACTTTGCCGTTCGCGTAGCGGCGGCAGTTGCACTACGTCAAACGCCAGCCTGTCCAGCAGGTCGGCGCGGAATTTACCGGCGTGCGCCAGCGCCGGTAAATCATCGTTCGTTGCGCACACCAGACGCACGCTCACCTGCAGCGGCTGGCTGCCGCCTACACGCTCCAGTTGCCCGTATTCAATCACCCTCAGCAGCTTTTCCTGCACCAGCATTGGTGCGGTCGCCAGTTCATCGAGAAACAGGGTGCCGCCATCGGCGCGTTCAAAACGGCCGAGGTGGCGTTTCTGTGCGCCGGTAAACGCGCCAGCCTCATGACCAAACAGTTCCGAATCGAGCAGATTTTCATTCAGCGCCGCGCAGTTCAGCGAGATAAACGGCCCCTGCCAGCGGTCGGACAGATAGTGCAGACGACTGGCGATCAGCTCTTTACCGGTGCCGCGTTCACCGATCACCAGCACCGGTTTATTCAGCGGCGCGAGGCGTGAAACCTGTTCCAGCACTTCGAGAAAGTTGTTCGCTTCGCCCAGCAGCGTTTCGATATGTTTGCTCATCGTCAAATTCACCAGATGTTAGTGAGAAAAACCACCTTACGCCAGTGAAATTCAGCTGTAAAGCGGTGCGTTCACGTAAAATCAATGACATACAATCTGGCACGCATTTTGAATAGTACAGAGAGAGAATCTGTTATGACGCGCAGGGCGCAACACCGACAATATGCATGAGGATGTGAACAATGGGTATTTTTTCTCGTTTTGCCGATATCGTGAACGCCAACATCAATTCGCTGCTGGATAAAGCAGAAGACCCGCAAAAACTGGTGCGCCTGATGATTCAGGAAATGGAAGATACGCTGGTGGAAGTGCGTTCCACCTCCGCGCGTGCACTGGCAGAAAAGAAACAGCTGATCCGCCGGATTGAGCAGGCGGAAGGCCAGCAGAATGAGTGGCAGGAGAAAGCCGAGCTGGCGCTGCGTAAAGATAAAGACGATCTGGCGCGTGCGGCGCTGATTGAAAAGCAGAAGCTGACCGACCTGATTGCCAGCCTGAAACTGGAAGTGGCGCAGGTGGAAGAAACGCTGGATCGCATGAAAGGCGAGATTGGCGAGCTTGAGCAGAAGCTGAGTGAAACCCGTGCCCGTCAGCAGGCGCTGACACTGCGTCACCAGGCGGCGTCTTCATCACGCGATGTGCGCCGCCAGCTCGACAGCGGCAAGCTGGACCAGGCGATGGCGCGTTTCGAATCGTTTGAACGCCGTATCGATCAGATGGAAGCAGAAGCGGAAAGTAACAGCTTTGGCAAAAAGAAAACGCTGGATCAGGAGTTTGCTGAGCTGAAGGCCGATGATGAAATCAGCGAACAGCTGAAAGCGTTAAAAGCCAAAATGAACCGCAGTGAATAAACATGTCGGGCATCGGGTGTGATGCCCATCGTTATCTCAACGTGAAAACCAGGGAGAGTGAATGAGCGCGTTATTTCTTGCCATCCCGCTGACGATCTTTGTGCTGTTTGTCGCGCCGATTTGGTTATGGCTGCATTACAGCAATCGCAGCAGTGGCGCTGAATTATCCAGCGGTGATGTTCAGCGTCTGCAACAGTTAACCCAGGATGCCCGCCGTATGCGTGAGCGTATTCAGGCGCTGGAAGAGATCCTCGATGCTGAGCATCCGGAGTGGAGGCAGCCATGAGCGGACTGACCATCAAAGGAAAAAAGCTGTGGCGTATTCCGCAGCAGGGGAAAATCAGCGGCGTGTGCGCCGGACTGGCACAGTATCTGGATATTCCGGTACGGCTGGTGCGGGTGATCGTGGTGCTGTCGCTGTTCTTCGGCCTGTTTATGTTTACCATTATCGCCTACTTCGTGCTGGGCTGGCTGCTGGACCCGCTGCCGCCAGAAGCGGAAATGGCGGAAAAAACACCTAGCCCACACCAGTTGCTGAATGAACTCGGCAACGAACTGCAGGGCAGCGAAGGGCGCTTACGCCAGATGGAACGTTACGTCACCTCGGAAACGTTCAGTGTGCGCAGCCGCTTTCGCCAGCTCTGATTTTTGTTTCACGCGGGCCAGTTAACCGGCCCGGTTAACCACGGGAGACGTCACCATGCCAGTCTGGCCACACAGTTTACGCCGTCGCGCCGCGCCCGCGTTGAAATCGGCAGGTAAATTTATCATTATCAGTGCAGTGACTTATGCACCGGCAGGTATCGCCGGCTGGGCCGTAAAATCGATTGCCCGTCGCCCGTTGCGCATTTTACTGACACTGGCGCTGGAACCGATTCTGGCGCGGGTGATGCGCAGGGCGTCGGCGCGTTTTATCAGGGAGACGAATGAAACGACTGCAAAATGAACTGATATCGCTGGTGAATCGCGGCGTGGATCGTCATCTGCGCCTGGCGGTCACCGGCCTGAGCCGTAGTGGCAAAACCGCGTTTATCACCTCTCTGGTTAATCAACTCCTGAATGTCCATGCCGGCGCGCGTCTGCCACTGTTTTCCGCGGCGCGCGAAGAGCGGCTGCTTGGCGTTAAGCGCGTACCGCAGCGCGATCTGGGGATTCAGCGTTTCACTTATGATGAAGGGCTGACACAGCTGTATGCCACGCCGCCCGCGTGGCCGACACCGACACGTGGCGTCAGCGAAATGCGCCTGGCACTGCGCTACCGCTCGCGCGATTCGCTGCTGCGCCATTTTAAAGAAACCTCCACCCTGTACCTGGAAATCGTCGATTATCCGGGCGAATGGCTGCTCGACCTGCCGATGCTGGCGCAGGATTATCTCAGCTGGTCACGGCAGATGACCGGTCTGCTGCAGGGCGATCGTCTGCAATGGTCGCAGCGCTGGCGCGAACTGTGTCAGGGGCTGGACCCGCTGGCGCCGGCCGATGAAAACCGTCTGGCGGAGATTGCCCAGGCGTGGACCGACTATCTGCTGCAGTGTAAACAGCAGGGCATGCACTTTATCCAGCCAGGCCGTTTCGTGCTGCCGGGAGAAATGGCGGGTGCACCGGCGTTGCAGTTTTTCCCGTGGCCGGATGTCGATGCCGACGGGGAGTCAAAACTGGCGCAGGCGGATAAAGGGAGCAATATCGGCACGCTGCGCGCCCGTTTCAACTACTACTGCCAGCATGTGGTGAAAGACTTTTACAAAAACTACTTTCTGAAATTTGACCGCCAGATTGTGCTGGTCGATTGCCTGCAACCGCTTAACAGCGGCCCGCAGGCGTTTAATGACATGCGGCTGGCGCTGACCCAGCTGATGCAAAGTTTTCATTACGGCCAGCGCACACTGTTCCGCCGTCTGTTCTCGCCGGTTATCGACAAATTACTGTTTGCCGCCAGCAAAGCGGACCACGTGACTGCCGATCAGCATGCCAGCCTGGTGTCGCTGCTGCAGCAACTGGTGCAGGACGCCTGGCAGAATGCGGCCTTTGAAGGAATCAGCATGGATTGCGTCGGGCTTGCCTCGGTACAGGCGACGCAGAGCGGGCTGGTGGATTACAACGGCGAGAAGATCCCGGCGTTACGCGGTCACCGATTGCAGGATGGTGAACCACTGACCTTTTATCCGGGCGAAGTGCCGCCGCGGCTGCCGGGCAATACTTTCTGGCAGCAGCAGGGATTTCACTTTGAGCAGTTCCGGCCACAACAGACGGATGTCGATCGACCGTTGCCGCATATCCGCGTCGACGCAGCGCTGGAATTTTTACTGGGAGATAAACTGCGATGACGGAACCCTTAAAACCGCGTATCGATTTTGCCAGACCGCTGGAGACGCCTGCGGAGCCGCTGATTAAACCGGCGCAGGCGTTCGAACCGCAGTCTGCTGCGCAATTCATGGTGCAGCCGGATGACGGCCCGGAAGCGCTGGAAGAGAGTGCAGGAGAACGCGCCGTGGAAGCGGCGCTGCGGCCAAAGCGCAGCCTGTGGCGTAAAATGGTGGGTGCCGGGCTGGGGCTGTTTGGCGTCAGCGTGGTGGCGCAGGGCGTGCAGTGGATACACAACGCGTGGCTGGCGCAGGACTGGGCGACGCTTGGCGCCGGAGTGGCCGGTGGACTGATTGTCGCGGCCGGAGCGGGCGCACTGACCACGGAATGGCGAAGGCTGTATAAGCTGCGCGCCCGCGCGGAAGAACGCGATACTGGCCGGGAACTGCTCAGCAGCCATGCGCTGGGCCAGGGGCGCGAATTCTGCCAGAAACTGGCGCGTCAGGCCGGGCTGGATCAGGGGCATCCGGCATTACAGCGCTGGCAGGCATCACTGCATGAAACGCACAATGACCGCGAAATCGTGGTGCTGTATGCACAGCTGGTGCAGCCGGTACTGGATCGTCAGGCACGGCGCGAAATCAGCCGCTCGGCGGCGGAATCGACGCTGATGATTGCCGTCAGCCCGCTGGCGCTGGTGGATATGGCGTTTATTGCCTGGCGCAATCTGCGGCTGGTGAACCGTATCGCGGCGATCTATGGCATCGAACTGGGCTATTTCAGCCGTCTGCGTCTGTTCCGTCTGGTGCTGCTGAATATCGCCTTTGCCGGGGCATCGGAACTGGTGCGCGAGGTGGGGATGGACTGGGTGTCACAGGATATTGCCGCCCGGCTTTCCGCCCGTGCGGCACAGGGGATTGGTGTCGGTCTGCTGACCGCACGGCTGGGGATTAAGGCGATGGAGCTGTGCCGGCCCCTGCCATGGCTGGAAGAGGACAAACCGCGGCTGGGCGATTTCCGCCGTGAACTGGTGGTGCAGCTGAAAGAAACATTGCAGAAAAAAGAGCAAACTGAGAAATAAATCGCCAGACTGTCAACTTTTCCTGACAGAGCACTTCTGACCGGGCGCAAGCTGGCGTATTATCAGTGGTATCGCTTTCTCTTTTTTCAACAGGGCCAACTGCATGCGTCTCGAAGTATTTTGTCAGGATCGAATGGGTCTTACGCGCGAGCTGCTGGATCTGCTGGTGGCGCGCGGTATTGACCTGCGCGGTATCGAAATCGCCGCTATCGGCCGTATTTATCTCAACTGCACCGCTGTCGA
This sequence comes from Erwinia sp. V71, assembly GCF_965644245.1. Classification (NCBI taxonomy): domain Bacteria; kingdom Pseudomonadati; phylum Pseudomonadota; class Gammaproteobacteria; order Enterobacterales; family Erwiniaceae; genus Erwinia; species Erwinia sp. V71. The sequence continues at coordinate 15,156 of NZ_CBFFRK010000050.1, read as the reverse complement.
TTTTGCGCAATTCAGCAATCTGATGGCGGAAATCCGCCGCATTCCCAGCGTGACGGATGTGCGCACCGTGCACTTTATGCCCTCCGAGCGGGAACACCGCGCACTGAGTGCGTTACTGGTAGCGCTGCCGGAACCGGTATTTTCCATCGATTTAAAAAGCAAAGTTGACCTGGCAAACCCGGCGGCGCAGACACTGTTTGATCTTGACCCGCAGAAAATCCGTAACACCACCGCAGGCAGTTTAATCAGCGGCTTCAATTTCACCCGCTGGCTGGAGGGCGACAGCGTGGACGCGCAGACCCAGCATGTGGTGATTAAAGGGCGTGATTTCCTGCTGGAAGCGCGTCCTATTCATACGGCTGATGAGAGTGAGGCTCCCGGCACGCTGGTGGGCGCGGTGATTATGCTGAAATCCACCGCGCGGATGGGGCAGCAGCTGCAGGATCTGACGGTCAACGATGAGAGTGAATTTGACCATCTGGTGGCGGTTAACCCGAAAATGCGCCAGACGCTCGATCAGGCACGCAAGCTGGCGATGCTCGATGCACCGCTGCTGATTGTCGGCGAAACCGGTACTGGCAAGGATATGCTGGCGCGCGCCTGCCACCTGCGCAGCACGCGCGGTAAAAAACCGTTCCTCGCGCTGAACTGCGCCTCGCTGCCGGATGATGTGGCGGAGAGCGAGCTGTTTGGTCATGCTGCCGGGGCTTATCCGAATGCGCTGGAAGGTAAGAAAGGCTTCTTTGAACAGGCGAATGGCGGCTCGGTGCTGCTGGATGAAATCGGTGAAATGTCGCCACGCATGCAGACCAAACTGCTGCGCTTCCTTAATGATGGCACCTTCCGCCGTGTCGGCGAAGAGCATGAAGTGCATGTCGATGTGCGGGTGATTTGCGCCACGCAGAAAAATCTGACGGAAATGGTGCAGCACGGCGAGTTCCGTGAAGATCTGTTCTACCGCCTGAACGTGCTGACCATCAACCTGCCACCGCTGCGCGACCGTCCGCAGGATATCCTGCCGCTGACGGAAATGTTTGTTGCCCGTTTTACTGATGAACAGGGGATGTCGCGTCCACGCTTATCACTGCAGCTGAATGCGTTTCTGACCCGCTACAGCTGGCCGGGTAATGTGCGTCAGCTGAAAAACGCGCTGTACCGCGCGCTGACACAGCTGGAAGGCCATGAGCTGCGTCCGCAGGATATTGTGTTGCCGGAATTTTCTCTGGAGATGTCACTGGGCGATGAAGTGATGGAAGGCTCGCTGGATGAAATTACCAGTCGCTTTGAGCGCTCAGTGCTGACACGCCTTTACCTGTCGTATCCCAGCACCCGCAAGCTGGCGAAACGCCTTGGCGTTTCCCATACCGCGATTGCCAATAAGTTACGTGAATATGGTCTGAGTCAGAAGAAAGAGTGATGGCAGAATGAAAAACGGGCGAGGTTACCTCGCCCGTTTCATTATTTCAGCGCTGCCAGCGCTGCATCGTAATCCGGCTCGGTAGTAATCTCATTCACCAGCTGGCTGTACAGCACCTTGTCATTCTCATCCAGCACCACGACCGCACGTGCCGTCAGTCCCTGCAACGGGCCATCGGTGATCTCCACGCCATAATCCTGCTTGAACTCGCTGCCGCGCAAGGTAGAGAGCGTAATAACATTGGTTAAACCGTCGGTGCCGCAAAAACGTGACTGAGCGAACGGCAGGTCCGCGGAGATGCACAGCACGACTGTGTTATCCAGCTCGCCTGCCAGCTGGTTAAATTTACGCACGGATGCGGCACAGACACCGGTATCAATGCTGGGGAAAATATTCAGTACCTTACGTTTACCCGCGTATTCGGAGAGAGCAACATTGCCAAGGTTTTTGGCGACCAGCGAGAAGGCTTTGGCGGCCTGGCCTGGCACAGGGAGCTGACCAGCAACGGCGACCGGGTTACCCTGAAAATGAACAGTCTGAGACATAGCGGTTCCTTTTACATGTGTTTAGGACGTTGGCCAGTGAGAGACAGCTGACCGGAGAAACGAAGCTAAATTTAAGATAAGCATATGTTATACCCTGTGCCAGCGAGTGAGGCAAAAGGTTAATTTTCTGCCGCTGGCGTAGCGGGGCGATAAACGATGGGCTACAACTAAGTAAACGAAATCAAAAGGAAATGCCGATGAGAACGGTCAAAGTGTATCCGGAACTCTGGCCGCTGCATACGCCATTTGTTATCGCGCGCGGTACGCGTACCTCAGCAGGCGTGGTGGTGGTCGAGCTGGAAGAGGAGGGGATCAAAGGCGTTGGCGAGTGCACGCCTTATCCACGTTATGGTGAAAGCGAGGCCTCAGTGCTGGCGCAGATTGCCGCGATCCTGCCTGAGCTGGAGCAGGGACTGACGCGTGAACAGCTGCAGCAACTGCTGCCTGCGGGAGCGGCACGCAATGCCGTTGACTGCGCGCTGTGGGATTTAGCGGCGCGTCGCAGCGGACGTTCACTGTGGCAGCTGACCGATACACCGATGCCACCACGTATTCGCATGGCGCAGACCGTCAGTATTGATACCCCGGAAGCGATGGCCAGCAGTGCGCTGGCGCTGTGGCAGCATGGCGCACAGTTGCTGAAAATTAAACTCGACGACCATCTGATTACCGAGCGGCTGATGGCGATCCGCGCCGCCGCGCCACAGGCGCAGCTGATCGTGGATGCCAATGAGTCATGGAAAAGCGAAGGGCTGGCGGCACGTTGCCAGCTGCTGGCGGATCTCGGCGTGGCAATGCTGGAGCAGCCACTTCCCGCTGGCGATGACGCGGCACTGGATAATTTTATCCACCCATTGCCGGTTTGCGCGGATGAAAGCTGCCATACGCGCGACAGCCTGGCGGCGCTGGGTAAGCGTTATGAGATGGTGAATATCAAACTGGACAAAACCGGTGGCCTGACGGAAGCGCTGGCGCTGGCACAGGCCGCCGAAGCGGCAGGGCTGGCGGTGATGCTGGGTTGTATGCTTTGCACCTCGCGCGCCATCAGCGCGGCACTGCCACTGGCACCGCGCGCGCGTTTTGTCGATCTTGATGGCCCTACGTGGCTGGCGGTGGACGTCGAGCCCGGTCTGGCGTTCAGCAGCGGTGAGATTACGCTGGCTGAGGTGCGCTAGCCTGGGCTGTCAGCGCTGATTACGGCTGCCAGCTCAGCAATTCTGTCATCACCTGCAGATACTGTTCGGTAGCGGCATCGGCGGCAATCGGTGGCAGTTCGGCAGTAATGCAGGGCAGAGCCAGATCAGCACACCAGCTGCCAAAAGAGCCGGGGGTGGCATAACCGACACTGGTCACCAGCGGCAGTGTCATGTTCTCAGCCAGCCAGTGCCCCAGCGCGCTGCGCTGCGAGTCATCAATGCAGGCCAGCGGTTCATGGAAACTGACCACCCATTTTGGTCGCAGCTGGTGGATCAGATCGCACAGTGCCTGCGTTTCCGGTTCTGATGCGGGCGAGTCGCCAGTCGATAACAGCACGTCACGCTCATCCGCCTGCGTATTCCAGCGATACACCGTATCCCCGGCCTGCCAGTTGGCCGCCGGGAAATTGCGATTCAGATCGACACCGCGGGCATTGGCGCGCAGGCCCAGCTGACAGCCATCGGGGTTCATGGCCAGCACCACATGGTGGCGGCGATACTGCTGCTGCAGCGTGCGCATGGCGCAGGAGAGGGTGACCACGGCGGCGGTTTCATCGCCGTGGGTGCCCGCGAGGATCAGGCCGCTGTCACTGTCGGCTGCCGGGGCGGGAAACCACAATAGCGGCGCGCCCAGCACGGAAACACCATACTGCTGCCATGCGATATCCAGTTTGCCGCGCTGCAGGCGCGGGTGAAGTTGAGACATGCTGTCGCTCCTGTGAAGAGGGTCGCATTAACGCTACCGTAAAACGGCGCGAGGGAAAATAGCTATTTACCGATCAAGAATTTGCGTTACAGTGCCAGACAAACTTGCCAGCTTAAGGATGGGTTATGATCAACAGGTTTCGTTGTATTCCCGTGGCGTTGCTGATTGCCAGCGCATGTCCGGCGGCATTTGCCGCCACTGTTCCCGCCGGTACTCAGCTGGCGGAGAAACAGGAGATTGTTCGTCATATTAAGGATGAGCCAGCGTCGCTGGACCCGGTGAAGGCGGTGGGGTTGCCGGAAATTCCGGTGATCCGCGATCTGTTTGAAGGGCTGACCAATCAGGACGCGCAGGGCAATATCGTGCCGGGCGTGGCACTCAGCTGGCAGAGTAATGACAATAAAAGCTGGATCTTCACGCTGCGCAAAGATGCGCGCTGGTCGAATGGCGATCCGGTGACCGCCAGTGATTTTGTCTGGAGCTGGCGGCGACTGGTTGATCCGCAAAATACCGCCTCTTTCGCCTGGTTTGCTGAACTGGCCGGGATAGAAAACGCGGCAGCGATTACCAAAGGCGAACTGCCAGCCGACAAACTGGGTGTAACCGCGCTGGATAATTATCATCTGAAAGTGACGCTGACCAAACCGGTGCCGTATTTCCCCAGCCTTGCGGCCAGCTTTGCCTTTTATCCCACGCCACAGCGGGTGATTGAACAGCTGGGTGCGAACTGGACCAAACCGGGCAATCTGGTGGGTAATGGTGCATATGTGCTGCAGGAACGCGTGGTGAATGAAAAGCTGGTGCTGACGCGCAATCCGCAGTACTGGGATAACGCGCATTCGGTGCTGGATAAAGTTACTTTCTTACCGATCAGTGAAGAGTCGAGTGCCACCAAGCGCTATCGTGCGGGTGATATTGATATCACCGAATCTTTCCCGAAAAACCTCTATCAGATGCTGAAACAGCAGATCCCCAATGAGGTGTATACCCCGGATCAGCTGGGCACCTATTACTACGCCTTTAATACCGAAAAGGGGCCGACAGCCGATGTGCGGGTGCGTAAAGCGCTGTCATGGTCGATTGACCGCCACATCATTGCCGAAAAAGTGCTGGGAACGGGCGAAAAACCGGCATGGCACTTTACCCCGGACATCACCGCAGGCTTCCAGCCAAAAGCCAGTATCCTGCAGCAGCATTCACAGGCGGAGCTGAACGCGCAGGCGAAAGCGTTGCTGGCTGCAGCGGGCTATGGGCCAGGCAAACCGTTAAGCCTGACGCTGCTGTATAACAAGTCGGAAAACAATGAAAAGATCGCCATTGCGGTGGCGTCGATGTGGAAAAAGAACCTGGGGGTGAATGTTAAGCTGCAAAACCAGGAGTGGAAAACCTATATCGACAGCCGCACCAGCGGTAACTTTGATGTTATCCGTGCCTCGTGGGTGGGGGATTATAACGAGCCTTCTACCTTCCTCAGCCTGCTGACCTCACGCCACAACGGCAATATTGCGCGCTTTAAGGATGCGAACTACGACAGCATACTGGAAATGGCCAGCAACGAGACGCGGCCGAAAGCCCGTAATGACGACTACAATCAGGCCGAGCAAATTCTGGCAGATCAGGCACCGATTGCGCCGATTTATCAGTACACCAATGGACGCCTGATTAAGCCATGGGTGAAAGGTTATCCGATTACCAATGCGGAAGATGTCGCCTATAGCCGTGAGCTGTATATTGAGAAACATTAAAGTATTACTCTTGTGCTATATATGTAGTTGCCGCATGCGCGGCGACTACATATAACAGGAATAATCATGAGAAAAATAGCATCAATGCTTCTGGTTTTATTAGCATTTTCTGTAGCTCCTCCAAGTTTTGCTCATTCAGGTGGTACTGATTCTTCAGGATGCCATACCAATCATAAAACCGGCGATTATCATTGCCATAACAGAAATAATATTGAACAATAGCCCGGCCATCGGGCTATTACAGCAAGGGACTTGTATTCCCTGATTTATCAAAACGAATTTGAGTAAATGCTGTACAGACATCGGCTCATGATGATTACATTTCGAAACAGTTCGCGAGTTCTGTCACACTTCCGCCGCGTTTCGCTTGAGACGGCGAGAGAATAGATTAAGGTGGTGAGACTGGATTGTTACTGCGATGATAACGCAGGCAAAACCTGACCTGGCGGAGATCTCCCTCTTCGGCACGTCAGGTTTTTTTATTTTCAGGCCGGGAAATGAAAATAGCGAAAATATTAAACAATAACGTGGTGCTGGTGCACGACGCACAGGGCCATGAACAGGTGGTCATGGGGCGGGGCATCGCCTATAAAAAATGCTCGGGTGACGAGATTGATGCCGCGCAGGTCGAGAAAGTGTTCGCGCTGAAAAGTCACGAACTGACGGCGAGATTAACGGAGCTGCTGTCCGAAATCCCGCTGGAAGTGGTGATCGCCACCGAGTGCATTATCTCGCGGGTGAAAAGCCGCTTCAACACCGAGCTGCATGAGAGCCTGGCGATAGCGCTGACCGATCATATTAACTTTGCCCTCGAACGTCAGCGGCAGAATCTGCCCATGCGTAATGTGTTGCAGTGGGAGATCCGCAGCCTGTATCCGCGTGAATATGCACTGGGTCTGGAGGCGCTGGAGATTATCGCCAAACGCCTGCAGGTGACGCTGCCGGAGGATGAAGCCGGTTTTATCGCGCTGCATATCGTCAATGCGCAGCTGAACAGAGAAATGCCGGAAGTGATGCATATCACCCGCTTTATGCAGGAGATCCTGCAGATTGTGAAATATCAGCTGCAGCTGGTGTATCAGCCGGATTCCCTGAGCTACAACCGCTTTGTCACCCATCTGAAGTTTTTCGCTCAGCGCATGCTGGGCAAGCGTGGCGTGGTCAGTGACGATGAGTCACTGCATGACGTGGTGCGCAATCGCTATCCTGAGGCCTATCAGTGCGTGGAGAAGATCGATCTCCATGTGATTAACAAATACGCTTATGCGCTCGGCAGCGAGGAGCGGATGTTTCTGGCCATTCATATTGAACGGGTGCGCAAAGAGACGCTGGCGCTGGATGAAAGCGATGATGAGGCGTAACACGCCGTAAGTGGTGAGCGGGCGGCAGTGATGCCGCCCGTTGGTTTATTTGCCGTAGGCCAGCTGTAATTTGGCGAAGAAATCTTCCAGTACAAAATGCGGGTCAATCTGGTTATACACCCGCACTTTCCGCGTCTGCGTCCCTTTACCGTAGGTCAGATCTTTATTGACCACAGGCGCATCCACTTCCTGATAGTGATACTGATGGTCATCCAGCAGCAGACCGACTGACGGGTTATCGCCCAGCACCCAGACTTCACTCTTCGGCCACGGCACGTTTTTCAGTGCGGCGGAGGCGAACTGGTTAAAGTCGATCATCTGCTGCCAGAGATAGCGTCCGGTTTCGCCATGTGGCTTCACCTTCACCGCCAGTTCTGCCAGCGAAACGCGCATTGACATATAGACGTTGTGTGGCACCTGCCACAGCGGTGCGGCTGACTGGAACAGCACGTTACCCGCCTGAGGGTCGTTGTACAGATTATATTCCCAGCCACCCTGCGGATAAGGATTGCCGCCAATCCAGATCACCGTCAGCTTGCTGGCGATGGCCGGTTCCGCCTGCAAGGCCAGCGCGATATCGGTAGCCGGGCCGAGCACCAGGACAAACAGCGGACGCTTATCATCACGTTTTGCTTCGGCAATAATCGCTTTCGCGCCTTCGCTTAACGGCTGTTCCCCCTCGCTCAGCGGCTTCTGGGCACCTTTAAAGACCGGCGTACGGTTGTCACCCATCACTTTTTTCAGGCGCACCAGCTCATCATAGCTCTGTGGCATGGTGGCTTTGGTAATGCCCATCATCGGCGCGGTAATAGCGTAGTGGCTGGCGATCAGGCCACGTACATCGAATGTGGGGGTCAACAGCGCATGAGCGACGGCAAAGTCGTCATCGGCTTCATTACGTGCATCGCTGCTGATCATTACCCGCAGCTGTTTCGCCGGATCTGGAGTATAGGGTAGCGGTTTTCCCGGAGTAGCCTGCAGCGCAGGGCTGGCCAGCATCAGCAGGGTGCTGACGAGGCAGAGTAGTGTTTTCATTGCAGAAGTACCTGATGGCAGAAGAGAAAAGAAGGGCCAGCAGAGCTGGCCCGTAAGGGTTATTTCAGGGATTCACCCTGGGTTTTAATCACATCCTGATACCAGAAGAAGCTTTTCTTGCGGGTACGGGCCAGGGTGCCGTTACCGCTGTCATCGCGGTCAACGTGGATAAAGCCATAACGCTTGGAGAATTCCGCTTTCGATGCACTCACCAGGTCGATAGGGCCCCAGCAGGTGTAACCCCAGACTTCCACGCCGTCCTCAATCGCTTCGCGCACCTGCACCAGATGGTCGTTGAGGTAAGAGATACGGTAGTCATCGTTGATGGAGCCATCGGCTTCCACGGTGTCACGCGCCCCGAGACCATTTTCCACAATAAACAGGGGTTTCTGGTAACGGTCGTACAGCACATTGAGGATATAGCGCAGACCTTCCGGGTCGATCTGCCAGCCCCATTCAGAACTCGCCAGATGCGGATTTGGCACCATATTCAGGATGTTACCGCGCGCTTTCTGGTTCAGTTCTTCATTGGTGGTGACACAGCCGGTCATATAGTAGCTGAAAGAGATATAGTCGACGGTGTGCTTCAGGTCTTCTTTATCCTGTGCGCTGACTTCCAGCGTGATGCCGCGATCTTTGAAATAGCGGTTCATATAGCTTGGGTAGTAGCCGCGCACCTGCACATCGCCAAAGAACTGCCATTCGCGGTTCTGCTGCATCGCTTCAATCACATCGGCTGGCTGGCAGGTGAGTGGGTACAGCATCGCGCCCAGCAGCATATTACCGATTTTCGCATCCGGGCAGATTTCGTGGCAGGCTTTCACCGCACGGGCGCTGGCCACCAGCTGATGATGGATCGCCTGATAAATCGCCTGTTCGTTGCTGTCTTCCGGCAAGCCGACGCCGGTGAACGGCGCGTGCAGTGACATATTGATTTCGTTAAAGGTCAGCCAGTGCTGCACTTTATCTTTGTAGCGGGCAAACACAGTACGGGCATAGCGCTCAAAGAAATCAATGGTCTGGCGACTGCCCCAGCCGCCATAGGTTTTAATCAGGCCATACGGCATCTCGTAGTGTGACAGTGTCACTAATGGCTTGATGTTATATTTCGCCATTTCATCGAACAGACGGTCATAAAACGCCAGACCGGCTTCGTTTGGCTGGCTCTCATCACCGTTCGGGAAAATACGTGTCCAGGCAATCGAGGTGCGCAGCACGGTAAAGCCCATTTCGGCGAATAACTTAATGTCTTCCGGGTAGCGGTGATAGAAATCAATCGCCACGTCTTTGATACCAAAATCACCGGACTGGCGTTCAACGCGTTCGCCAAAAATGCCCTGTGGTTGCAGATCGGACGTTGAGATCCCTTTGCCATCTTTCTGCCAGGCGCCTTCGACCTGGTTGGCGGCTACGGCGCCGCCCCAAAGGAAATCATGTGGAAAACGTGCGGTCATGGATAATACTCCTTCTTTATTTAATCAGGGTCAGCAGCGGGGCGGTTTCACCGACCTGGTTTTGCTGGCTGGCCGCTAACACATCAATATAGTCATCGCTGTTGCTGATAATCACTGGCGTGGTCAGCTCGTAACCTGCGGCCTGAATCGCCGGGATATCGAACTCGAGCAGCAGATCGCCGACTTTGACGTTGTCGTCCTGCTGCACATGGGCGGTAAAGTGCTGGCCGTCCAGTTTTACGGTGTCGATACCGACATGAATCAGCACTTCTGCACCGTTCTCATCCTGCAGGCCAATGGCGTGCTTGGTGCGGAACAGTGACGATACGCTGCCGTTCACCGGCGACACCACGCGACCGACAGCTGGTTTAATGGCGACACCTTTACCCAGCAGGCCGCTGGCGAAGGTTTCATCGTTAACCTGATCCAGTGGCAGCATCTCACCCTGGATTGGGCTGTTGATGGTGACTTTGCTCAGCAAATCCGGGTTGCTGTTGGCCACTGGCGCTGCCGGGGCAGCCGGTGCGGCAACCGCAGGTTCATCAAACTGGGTGAAGAAGTAAGAAGCGACGGCGGCGAAGCCGAAGGCAACTGCGGCACCCACAAAGGCGGCGGCAACGGTGATATCAAAACCGGTTTTTGGCACGACCTGAGCAAAGGTGAAGATGCTTGGCAGACCAAAAGAGAAGATTGTGGTGTGGAAGAAGCCCAGAATCGCGGCACCCATCGCGCCACCGACGCAGCCGAAAATAAACGGACGGCGTTTTGGCAGGGTAATACCGTATACCGCAGGTTCAGTGATACCAAACAAACCGGCACTGAATGCAGAGGCGGCGATGCCTTTGGTTTTCGCATCACGGGCACGCAGCATCACACCGAGGGTAGCACCAGTCTGACCGAGTACCGCAGGCATCAGCAGTGGCATCAGGGTGTCCTGGCCCAGCATACTGAGGTTGTTGATCATAATCGGCACCAGACCCCAGTGCAGACCAAAGATCACACACACCTGCCACAGCGCACCGGCTAACGCACCGGCAATGGTGGAGTTCAGTTGGTAAACAAACAGGTAACCATCAGCCAGCAGCTGGCTGGCCCAGGTCGCGACCGGACCGATCAACAGGAAGGTGAACGGCACCACCACAATCAGACAGATTAATGGCGTAGTGAAGTTACGCACCGCAGAAGGCAGACGGGTGTGTACCGCACGCTCGATGGTGCAGGACAGCCAGCTGGCAAAGATAATCGGAATAACCGATGAGCTGTAGTTAATCAGGATCATCGGGATGCCAAAGAAATCCAGCGCCTGAGTTCCGGACTGTTCCGCCTGGAACGCCGCCAGCATAATCGGGTGTACCAGTGCGGCGCCAATCGTCATACAGACGAAAGGATTGCCGCCGAATTTTTTACCGGCAGTGAAGCCCAGAGCAATCGGTAAGAAGTAGAACAGGGCATCACCTGCGGCTGACAGGGTTTTATAGGTGCCGCTGCTGTCTGTCAGCCAGCCTGTGGCGATAGTGACGGCCAGTAAACCTTTCAGAATACCGGATGCCGCCATCACGCCGATAAATGGCGTAAAGATGCCGGAAACAATATCGATAAAGCGGGCAAACAAAGACTCTTTTTTGCCATCGTCGCTCTCTGCGGAGCCCGCGTGTTCACCAAGTCCGGTCTGACTGACCAGCGCCTGATACACTTCAGAAACATGGTTGCCAATCACCACCTGATACTGGCCGCCACTCTCCACGACCATAATCACACCGGGATTATTTTTCAGTCCTTCGGTGTCGGCTTTGCCGTGATCGCGCAGTTTAAAACGCAGACGTGTGGCGCAGTGGATCACCGATTTGATATTTTCCTTTCCGCCCACTCCCTGCAGAATGGATTCGGATAATTCTCCGTATTTCATGCTGTTAGCTCCCGGTCACGCCAGAGGTATTGATGTTAAAATGTGCGTTGCTGAATTCAGGCCAAAAAAAAACCTAAACCGTTTGTCTCTGCGCCAGCATGGGCGGAAACAAGCGGTTTAGGTTTTGCCTGAGAGTCAGTCGCAATCCTGTTTAGCTGGCCTGAGTTTTCCATCACTGGCTGGCAACAGGCAAGTGATTTAATCCGCCATCATCGTAATTCGTGACCGGGATCTGATTTTTCTCTGTGAACTGAAGGGTTTTGTTACCGCTTGCCGGTTGTGATGGATTGCATCTGCCTGGCGGCACGCTAGACTGTATCGTATTGATTATGCTCAGACTGAGGCGAGCTGTGAACCATATTGAAGGCAAAGCACTGCAGGTTTCCGATGCCATTATTTCCTGTCAGCTGGATGGCAAGGGCGGCCTGATTCCGATTGATAATCGCGATGTGATTAACTGTGAACGCCCGTGCTGGCTTCATCTCAATTATACCCATCGCGAGAGCGCCGACTGGCTTTCTTCGACACCGCTGATCCCCGATTCCGTGCGTGCCGCGCTCAGTGGCGACAGCATGCGTCCACGTGTCAGCCGGCTGGGTGATGGCTTTATGATTACGCTGCGCAGCGTCAATCTGAACAGCGAATCTCGTCCCGACCAGCTGGTGGCGATTCGGGTGTTTATCAACGATAAACTGATTGTTTCCACCCGCCGCCGTAAGGTTTACGCCATCGATGAAGTGCTGACCGATCTGCAGAATGGCAATGGCCCGGCGGATGGTGGCAGCTGGCTGGTGGATGTCTGCGATGCGCTCACCGATCACGCCAGTGAGTTTATCGAGGAGCTGCATGACAAAATTATTGAGCTGGAAGATGCGCTGCTCGATCAGCAGGTTCCTGCACGCGGTGAGCTGGCGCTGCTGCGTAAACAGATTATTGTGATGCGTCGTTATATGGCACCGCAGCGCGATGTGTATGCCAAACTGGCGAGCGAACGTCTGGGCTGGATGGACGACGACGACAGGCGGCGCATGCAGGAGATTTCTGACCGGCTGGGGCGCGGGCTGGATGATTTAGATGCCTGCGTGGCACGTACAGCGGTGCTGGCCGATGAAATCGCCTCTGTGCTGGCCGATGCCATGAACCGCCGGACCTACACCATGTCGCTGCTGGCGATGGTATTTTTACCCACTACCTTCCTTACCGGGCTGTTCGGCGTCAACCTCGGTGGTATCCCTGGCGGAGAGTATCATTACGGCTTCAGTATTTTCTGTCTGTTGTTAGTGGTGCTGGTGGTTGGGGTTGCGTGGTGGTTAAAACGACGTAAATGGCTGTGAAATTGCCGAAGAAGCGGGTAAAAAGCGGAATAAAGCTGATCGATATCAATAAATGATATGCGTTATCGCGGCAAACTCAGTTCCGCAGGTGAATGCAACGTCAAGCGATGGGCGTTGCGCTCCATATTGTCTTACTTCCTTTTTTGAATTACTGCATAGCACAATTTGATTCGTACGACGCCGGCTTAATGCCGGCTTTTTTTTGCCTGTCGTGGCGCTGGCTCCTAAGCTTACCCTTTAGGGTAACAAGAGGAGAAGAGCATGAATCACGACGATGCCACTACCCAACCGTGGGCTTCCGATCCTGTACCGACCGCTCCGGTGCCTATTCCTGAGCCCATTCCGCGGCCTCAGCCTATCCCGGAACCGCCCCCGACTGAACCGGACCCGCATCCGATTATCGATCCACCGCCACATGTCTAAGTGTTAAGTGAAGGATGCTGATCCTGATGGCATCAGCAAAACGATTCCCTCCCCCATAAAATGGGGGAGGGGCAGGGAGGGAGAGCAAGGAGCAGAGATGCTGACGAGGTGTGATTTTATGTTGTGCCAGCGTTTTACTTAATCTCTAACACATCCAGTCGCTGAGTCGTGAACGACTCATCTTCATCATCTTCCGGCTGCCAGCCCGCAGGCTGCACCGGCAGGGTTTCACGATCAAATGCCAGGTCACCGCCGTCCACCACCTCAGAGCCGTGCTGGATACCTTTAAAATCAAACAGCGCTGTATCCGCCAGATGCGAAGGCACCACGTTCTGCATCGCACTGAACATGGTTTCAATCCGGCCCGGATAGCGTTTATCCCAGTCACGCAGCATATCGCCTACCACCTGACGCTGCAGGTTCGGCTGAGAACCGCACAGGTTGCACGGGATAATCGGGTACTGGCGTGCAATGGCAAAGCGCTCAATATCTTTCTCGCGGCAGTAGGCCAGCGGACGAATGACAATATGCTTGCCGTCGTCGCTCATCAGTTTCGGTGGCATGCCTTTCATCTTGCCGCCGTAGAACATATTCAGGAACAGAGTCTGCAGAATGTCATCGCGGTGGTGGCCCAGGGCAATTTTGGTTGCACCCAGTTCAGTGGCAGTGCGATAGAGAATACCGCGACGCAGGCGTGAGCAGAGCGAACAGGTGGTTTTCCCCTCCGGGATCTTCTCTTTGACGATCGAATAGGTATCTTCGGTGACAATTTTGTATTCAACGCCAATGGATTCGAGATATTCCGGCAGGATATGCGCCGGGAAACCTGGCTGTTTCTGATCCAGATTCACCGCCACCAGTGAGAAGGAGACCGGCGCGATTTTCTGCAGGCTGCTCAGTATTTCCAGCATGGTATAGCTGTCTTTGCCGCCGGAGAGACACACCATAATGCGGTCGCCGTCCTCAATCATATTGAAATCGGCAATGGCTTCACCCACGTTACGGCGCAGGCGCTTCTGGAGTTTATTGAGATTGTATTGTTCTTTCTTGGTATTCTGTTGATTTTCTTGCATTATTCTATGTCTCGATAACCAAAAGGGGCATATAAGGGGCAAATTTTTTAGATAGCCAGCCTGCTGTTAAGCATATCAACCTGTTCGCCGTTCATCTCTTCTATCCATGTAGCGTAGATCTCATAGACCATTTGCGCGTTCTCATGCCCCATCTGATTCGCTATAAACGACGGGTTCGCACCGGCTGACAGAAGCCAGCAGGCAAAAGTATGCCGCGTATGGTACGGATTCCTCCGCCGAATACCAGCACGTTTTATAGCAGCATTCCAGCGCGCTCCAATGCTCGACAGCGAATACCCCGGTTTCTGCATGCCGTTCTTCACCCGGGGGATGAAAACGAAGCGCACTTTCTGCTTTTCTGTCGAACCATACTCCCTGTGGTGGAAAGTGATCGTTGTCTTCGGCTGAAGCCCCGTCAGCTGGCGCTGTGCTTTCAGTGCCTCCAGCGCGGGCTGCAGCAATTTAATTACGCGATCACCAGCGGCGGTTTTTGGCGGTCCGTACAACTTGAGTGCTGTCAGGTTCCGGCGCACATGAATTGTGCCGTTCTCCAGGTCGACATCCTCCCACGCCAGCGCTGCCAGCTCACCATGGCGTACGCCAGAGTAAATTGCGAATTTCCACATGTTATTGCTTTGTCCATGCTCATTCTCCATTAACTGAAGAAACTCACCTTTCGTTAAAGGGTCAGGCTTCGTTCTGGATTTCTGAAGTTTTTTAACTCCTTCGAATGGCTTGTTTTTGATGTATCCCGAAATATAAGCAAAGCGGAGCAGGGCGTTTAAAAGAGAAATATAATTGTCAACTGTTCGAACTGTTCTCCCTATTTTATTACCCCGATTGTCATTGCTATAAAGCGTTTCGCGAATTCAGATAATAAGTGCAACGCGAATTCAGATAATAAGTGCAACGCTTGGTCATGTGGATGGAGGGACGGTTAGCTACCGATAAGCTATCCTGC
>NZ_CBFFRK010000049.1:0-29699 GCF_965644245.1 Erwinia sp. V71 | reverse complement strand
GGACAAACCACATCAATCGTTGCCATCAATCATCCAAAGGGCAAAGAGTACAACAACACTAAGTCTGCGTCACGACCCCTTTTTTGCTTGTTTATTGGTCATGAAAAGGAAAAAATGACCATATTCAACTTAAAAATGGAAAGGAATTTTCTGCTATGATGCTTAACCTGACAGAAATGAAAATCCTCAAGCTGCTGCAGGATGATGCGCGGGTGACCAATCAGGTGCTGGCGGAGAAAATCGGGATGTCGGCATCTCCCTGCTGGCGCAAGGTGCGCAAACTTGAGGAAGATGAGGTCATCCAGGGGTATCGCGCGGTGCTGAACCGCAAAAAGATTGGCCTCGGGGTGATGGTATTTATTCGCGTGGTGATCGACAGCCACAGCGAAGCCGAAGCGAGGAAATTTGAGCAAGAGGTGACAGCGCTGGAAGATGTGGTGGCCTGTTACAGCATTGGTGGTGATGCGGATTTTCTGCTGCAGGTGGTGGCGTCCGATCTCGACTCGTATGCCGATTTTGCCATGTCGGTGGTACGCAGACTGCCCGGCATCAAAGAGATGCAGAGTATGTTTGTGCTGAAAGAGATTAAACCGCTGGTGGCGTATCCGATTAAGAAGGTAAGTGAAGGGGTATCAGGTTAACACCTCCGAACTGAAAGTCAGGCACCAGAGGCTCCTTCCCCCGCCTGCGGGGGAAGGCTGGGATGGGGGAGCAAACGACTCAGCATCTCAGATGTGTGCTCCCCCTCCCTGAACTCCCCCATTTTATGGGGGAGGGAAACGGTGCAAGGTTTAACTTTACGGTGCCGGATAAGTATAGCGACGGTGAATCGCTTCCAGCCCCTGCACCACCTCTTCACTCAGCGTCAGATTAAAGCTGTCGATATTGATCTTCAGTTGCTCCAGCGTGGTCGCGCCCAGCAGGGTGCTGGCGACAAACGGCTGCTGACGCACAAAGGCCAGTGCCATCTGTGACGGATCGAGATTGTGCTTCTTCGCCAGGGCAACATACTCGGCAATCGCCTGTTGTGACTGCTCACCGCTGTAGCGGGTGAAGCGGCTAAACAGCGTATTACGTGCCCCCGCCGGTTTAGCACCGTTCAGGTATTTGCCGCTCAGGGTGCCAAACGCCAGGCTGGAGTAAGCCAGCAGCTCAACGCCTTCATGCTGACTGATTTCCGCCAGCGCCAGCTCAAAGCTGCGGTTCAGCAGACTGTACGGGTTCTGAATGGTGACGATACGCGGCAGTTCATGCTTTTCCGCCAGCTGCAGATAGCGCATCACGCCCCATGGCGTTTCGTTCGAGACGCCGATATAGCGAATTTTACCCGCACGCACCTGCTCGTTCAGCGCTTCCAGCGTTTCCAGCAGCGTCACTGGTACACTGGTGTCGCTGTACTCGTAGTGCAGCTTGCCAAAGTAGTTGGCCGGGCGTTGTGGCCAGTGCAGCTGATAAAGATCGAGATAATCGGTATTCAGGCGTTTCAGCGAGGCATCCAGCGCTTCGCGGATATTTTTGCGATCCAGCGCCTGATTGGGGCGGATCGAGGCATCATTGCCGCGTACCGGACCTGCGACCTTCGAGGCCAGCACGATCTTGTCGCGGTTGCCGCGCTGTTTGATCCAGCTACCGATATAGCGTTCAGTTAACCCCTGGGTTTCCGGGCGAGGTGGCACCGGGTACATCTCAGCGGTATCAATCAGGTTGATACCGGAACTTAATGCCAAATCCAGTTGAGCATGGGCGTCGGCTTCGCTGTTCTGCTCACCAAACGTCATAGTTCCTAACCCCAGCGTGCTGACTTCCAGTGTGCTATGGGGGATACGGTGGTAGTGCATTTGCCGGCTTCCTTTTTTCATTTTGGAATGGATTAATCCTGGGTGCAGCATTTTTGACTATAACCGCGTGGGAGGTGAGGGGGAAGAGGGGATTTAGTCTGAAATGCGGATTCACGCTCGCGCCGCGCACTGACGGGTGGCGCGGCGGGCATCATATTCAGCGGGAATTAACGTTCAATAATGGTCGAGACGTCGTCGCCATTAATCTGCAGCTCATGTCCTGATTCATCGACATATTTTATCAGCCCGGTCTCTTTATCGATCTCCGGTTTGCCGTCGGTCATGATCATTTTGCCATCTTTGGTCGCCATAACGTAATCGCTGCTGCAACCGCTTACCAGTAATGCCAGCGCTATTGCCGCCGCACTTAACGTCCACTTCATTCGGCCTCTCCCGCAGTTTTCTCTTCAGTCTATCAGTGTAGTAATAAACGATTTGCTGCGGGAGAGTAATCACAGGATTCTGAATTGCGCTTTTGAGCATCCCCTTCTTACAGGGGATTTTTTTTACTGCGCATCAGGTTCAGCGCTTCTACTGCCATCGAGAAGAACATCGCGAAATAAATGTAACCTTTCGGTACATGGATGTTGAAGCTTTCCAGAATCAGGGTGAAACCAACCAGAATCAGGAACGCCAGCGCCAGCATTTTCACCGATGGATGGCGATCGACAAACTCACCCACTGCGCGGGCGGCGAACATCATCACACCAACGGCAATCACCACGGCGGCCATCATAATGAACAGATGGTCGGAGAGCCCCACGGCGGTAATCACGGAATCGAGGCTGAAGATAATATCCAGCAGCATAATCTGCACGATGGCGCCAAAGAAGGAGTGAACATTGGTTTTATGCTCTTCGTCGCCGCCTTCGATGGTTTCGTGGATCTCCATGCTCGATTTCCACAACAGGAACAGGCCACCAAACAGCAGGATAAAATCGCGCATTGAGAACGGATGATCGAACAGGGTGAACAGCGGGTTGGTCAGACGCACCACCCAGGCAATCGATGCCAGCAGCGCCAGACGCATCATCATCGCGCCAGCAAGACCAAGACGGCGGGCTTTGTTCTGTTGATGTTTGGGCAGCTTAGCGACAACCAGCGAGAGGAAAATAATATTATCAATCCCAAGCACGATTTCCAGGATGGTCAGCGTACCGAGCGCTAACCAGGCATTGGGATCTGCAATCCAGTCAAACATTGCGACGTCGTATCCTAAACGAAAGTTAAACGGCGATTATACGCATCATCCATAGCGTCGGGAATCATTTCGCCGCTGCGGTGGAAAAATCCTCCTGCGGGGGGCTCTGGCTGCGGGTTGATCAGCGGCCTGATATCCGCATCAATGAGGTCAGAGCAAAAAATGGCGTGCCAGCAACGGCGCGGTAAAGCTTTTCTTCAGATAAAAGCCGCGCGGCAGGGTCATAATTGGCTGACCATCTTCACCAATGCCTTCGGTCAGCGCTTTGCTGTTGGCGGCTTTCGGCCGGATTTGCAGATATTCGCCGTGGCGTGCCGTGATGCGTTCCACCTGGCCAAGTACGATCATGTCCATTAACTCTTCCCAGTCGCGGCGCAGCTGCTCTTCTTCATCTGCGTTCGGGCTCCAGAGTAGTGGTGCACCGACCCGGCGTTCTGCCAGCGGGATTGCACGGTCGCCCTCCACCGGTATCCACAACACCCGCGCCAGTTTGTGACGTACGTGGCTGGTCTGCCAGGTGACACCGCTGTTACCGGTCAGCGGCGCGACGCAGACAAAGGTGGTTTCCAGCGGACGCCCCAGGCTGTCCACTGGAATGGTTTTCAGTTCCACACCAATCTCGGCAAAGTCCTGTTCCGGTTTGCTGCCTGCGCTGGCACCGAGGTGCCGTTCCAGCAGCGCGCCGACCCAGCCTTTGTCACGTTTCAGATCCGCGGGCATCGGCAGCTGCGCACGTTGCGCCAGTTCCGCCAGCGTGTATCCCGCCAGTGACTGCGCGCGTGCCAGCAGGCTCGCCTCATCTTCAGGGGGAAGGATCTGCGGAAAATCAACGGCCATAACAATTCCTGCGGAGGGGGTTAAAAAACAGACAGTTAACGGGATGAACTGTTACTGCGTTCACGCCGCTGTGTAAAACAACAATAATAGCATGATTACTCATGGTTTTTTACCCCCTCCTTCCGGCCTGTGTGTGAAGGTGAGCAGCGGTTTTACCAGTTTGTCATCGACAATAAACAGGATCTTACACCGGGTTATCCACAGAAATGTGGGATAACTCATTGTTAAAAGGAATACTGTTTCTATTTACAGCCTTGACGACGGCTTTTTTTACCCGAATGCGTCATTTTGTGCGTAACTTATTGGCATATTCTGTGGATAAAAAAGTCGATGCTCGATCTTTCGCCAGCGGGAACAATGCACTTGTCGAACGGCGATAAACAGCGCAGCGCGTTCAGTGGTTAACGTTGCTATCGCTTTGATTGGTATTAATTAATTTCCTTGTGATGTAATGGCTTTTCGGTTGAATGAAAAAGTTGTACCCCGTTCACTACCGAGTTCTGCACAAAGCTATCCACAGAAAACGTGAATAAGATCGCCTTTTTCCGCCACCCTCTGTTTATAACTTTTAATATATCTGTGAGTTATCCCATTGTTATCCGGTGTTCCCGGGCACAACCAGTGGTTTACCGTCTGTAAGGAGTATGAAACAATCAGAACATCCGAGTTTTAATTTGAGGTAGTCCGGTGATCGATGATGATGGCTACCGCCCGAATGTTGGTATCGTAATCTGTAACAAGCAGGGACAAGTGTTGTGGGCAAGACGTTATGGACAACACTCCTGGCAGTTTCCGCAGGGGGGAATCAATCCAGGCGAAACTGCGGAACAGGCGATGTACCGCGAACTTTTCGAAGAAGTTGGGTTACACCGGAAAGACGTCCGTATTCTTGCTTCTACCCGTAACTGGTTACGTTATAAGTTGCCAAAACGTTTGGTGCGTTGGGACACAAAGCCGGTATGTATCGGCCAGAAACAAAAGTGGTTTCTTCTGCAGTTGATGTGTAATGACGCGGATATCAATATGCAAACCAGCAGCACGCCGGAGTTTGATGGCTGGCGCTGGGTGAGCTTCTGGTATCCGGTGCGCCAGGTGGTTTCCTTCAAGCGTGATGTGTATCGCCGCGTGATGAAGGAGTTTTCTGGTGTGGTAATGCCAGTGCAGGAGAGTTCTGTGCAGCGCAATGCGCCTGCTTATCGACGGAAAAGAGGTTAAGCCACGCAGATTATGCTCACACAGTTGCGCGATATTGTTGAGAAGGTGGCGGGTGCTCCACGATTACATGAATCGCTGGAGATTCTGGTTAACGAGATTTGCCTGGCGATGGACACGGAGGTCTGCTCCGTTTATCTCGCGGATCATGATCGTCGCTGCTACTACCTGATGGCAACGCGCGGACTGAAAAAACCGCGTGGGCGTACTGTTGCGCTGGCATTTGATGAAGGGATCGTCGGCCTGGTCGGGCGGCTGGCCGAGCCGATCAACCTCGCTGATGCACAAAAGCATCCCAGCTTTAAATATATTCCTTCCGTAAAAGAGGAGCGCTTCCGCTCCTTCCTCGGCGTGCCGATCATCAGCCGCCGTCAGCTGCTTGGTGTGCTGGTGGTGCAGCAGCGCGAGCATCGCCAGTTCGATGAGAGCGAAGAGTCCTTCCTGGTGACGCTGGCGACGCAGCTGGCGACGCTGCTGTCGCAATCGCAACTGCAGCAGCTGTTTGGTCAGTTCCGTCAGTCACGCATTCGTGCGCTGGCCGCCGCGCCGGGCGTGGCGGTGGCACCGGGCTGGGTTGACAATACCCAGCCGTCACTGGATCTGGTTTCCGCCGCCTCAACGCTGGACAGTCTGCGTGAGCGCGAACGTCTGCAGCTGGCAATGGCGGAAGCCTCCAATGAGTTCCGCCGCTACAGCAAACGCTTTACCGCCAGCGTGCAGAAAGAGAGCGCGGCGATTTTCGATCTCTATTCCCACCTGCTGACCGACGCGCGACTGAAGAAAGATCTGTTTGCGGCCATTGATGACGGCTCAGTGGCTGAGTGGGCGGTGAAAACCGTGATTGAAAAATTTGCCGCCCAGTTTGCCAGTCTGCAGGACAACTATCTGCGTGAACGCGCTGGCGATCTGCGCGTACTCGGTCAGCGCCTGCTGTTTCACCTCGACGACAGCCTGCAGGGCAACAATACCTGGCCGGAGCGCTTTGTGCTGGTGGCCGATGAACTGACCGCCACCACGCTGGCTGAGTTGCCGCCAGAGCGTCTGGCGGGCGTCGTGGTACGCGACGGCGCGTCCAACTCCCATGCCGCGATTCTGGTACGGGCGATGGGCATTCCGGCGGTGATGGGTGCGGATATTCAGCCGGAACAGCTGAATAAGCGACTGCTGATTGTCGACGGTTATCGCGGTGAGCTGCTGGTCGACCCGGAGCCGGTGCTGGTGCACGAGTACCAGCGGCTGGTGAGTGAAGAAAACGAACTCAGCAAGCTGGCGGAAGATGTTGTCGAGCAGCAGGGCGCACTGAAAAGCGGTGAGCGGGTACAGGTGATGCTGAATGCCGGTCTCAGCGCCGAGCATGAGCAGGCGCTGGGCAGCTGGGTGGATGGCATTGGTCTGTACCGTACGGAAATTCCGTTTATGCTGCAGAACGGCTTCCCGTCGGAAGAGGAACAGGTGGCGCAGTATCAGGGCATGCTGCAGATGTTTCTCGATAAACCGGTGACGCTGCGTACGCTGGATATCGGCGCTGATAAGCAACTGCCGTATATGCCGATTAGCGAAGAGAACCCCAGCCTGGGCTGGCGTGGTATTCGTCTGACGCTCGACCAGCCAGAGATTTTCCTGGTGCAGTTGCGTGCGATGCTGCGCGCCAACGTGGCGAGCGGCAACCTGAGTATTCTGCTGCCGATGATCACCAGCATGGATGAGATCGATGAAGCGAAACGGCTGATCGATCGCGCCGGGCGTGAAGTGGAAGAGATGCTGGGCTATGCGATCCCGAAACCGCGTATTGGCGTGATGATTGAAGTGCCGTCGATCCTGTTTATGATCCCGCATCTGGCGTCGCGCGTCGATTTTGTTTCGGTGGGGACTAACGACTTAACACAATATCTGCTTGCGGTGGATCGTAACAATACCCGCGTCGCCAGCCTGTATGACAGCCTGCATCCGGCGCTGCTGCAGGCGTTGCGCTGTATTGCTGAGCAGTCACAGCGGGCGGGCATTGAGCTATGCCTGTGCGGCGAAATGGCGGGCGATCCGATGTGTGTGGTGCTGCTGATTGGCCTCGGTTATTACCATCTCAGTATGAACGGCCGTAATGTGGCGCGGGTAAAATACCTGCTGCGCCATATCGATCGTGAAGAGGCAGAAAAACTGGCGGAGCGCAGTTTGCAGGCGCATACCGCGATTGAGGTACGCCATCAGGTGGCAGCCTTTATGGAACGACGCGGGCTGGGCGGCCTGATCCGCGGCGGGCGCTGATGCGGACAGCACAAACTGTTTGTCCGGTATACCAAAGTTTACAGTTCTCGCCCCCGTTACTATAACGCCTGTGCTATGATTCGCAGCCTTAGCAGGCCGCAAAGTGACTGATTTTTCATCAGTCACCGGCAGGATGCTTTGCGCTGCGCGTGCCAGCACGCACGAATTTACTTATTCAGCCGCCCACCGTTCAGGGCAGACAATTTTATGGTGAAAGATGAATAACGGCTATCTGGCTTTCCCTCAGTTTGATCCGGTGATTTTCTCCATCGGACCGGTTTCTCTCCACTGGTACGGTTTGATGTATCTGGTGGGCTTCGTCTTCGCCATGTGGCTGGCAACGCGTCGGGCGAATAAACCCGGCAGCGGCTGGAAAAAAGACGAAGTGGAAAACCTGCTGTATATGGGCTTCCTGGGCGTATTCCTCGGCGGTCGCCTGGGTTACGTGTTTTTCTACAACCTGCCGCTGTTCCTCGATAACCCACTGTACCTGTTTAAAGTCTGGGATGGCGGAATGTCATTCCACGGCGGGCTGCTGGGTGTGATTGCGGTGATGTTCTGGTACGCGCGCCGCACCAAACGTCATTTCTTCCAGGTTGCTGATTTTATTGCACCGCTGATCCCGTTCGGCCTTGGCGCAGGGCGTCTGGGCAACTTTATCAATGGCGAACTGTGGGGCCGTGTCGCACCGGACTTCCCGCTGGCGATGCTGTTCCCGGGTTCACGCGGCGAAGACCTGGCGCTGATCAACAGCCACCCGGAGTGGCAGTCGCTGCTGACCACCTACGGTGTGCTGCCGCGTCACCCTTCACAGGTGTACGAACTGCTGCTGGAAGGCGTGGTGCTGTTTATCATCCTTAATCTGTTTATCCGCAAATCACGTCCAATGGGTGCGGTGTCAGGCCTGTTCCTGATTTGCTACGGTATTTTCCGTATTATTATTGAATTCTTCCGCCAGCCGGATGCGCAGCTTGGCCTGTTTGGTGGCGTGATCAGCATGGGACAGATCCTGTCGATCCCAATGGTGCTGGCCGGTGTGATTATGATGATTTGGGCGTACCGTCGTCGCCCGCAGCAACAACTTTCGTGAGGAAAAATGAAACAGTATCTGGAGTTAATGCAGAAAGTGCTCACCGAGGGCACACCGAAAAACGATCGCACCGGAACCGGCACGCTGTCGATTTTTGGTCATCAGATGCGTTTCAATCTGCAGGAAGGTTTTCCGCTGGTGACCACCAAGCGCTGTCACCTGCGCTCAATTATCCATGAACTGCTGTGGTTCCTGCAGGGCAATACCAATATTGCTTATCTGCGGGAAAACAAGGTGACGATTTGGGATGAATGGGCGGATGAGAACGGCGATTTAGGCCCGGTCTACGGCAAACAGTGGCGCAGCTGGGGCACGCCGGATGGTCGCCAGATTGACCAGATCAGTAAGGTGCTGGAACAACTGAAACAGGACCCGGATTCACGCCGCATTATTGTATCGTCGTGGAATGTCGGTGAACTGGACGAAATGGCGCTGGCGCCATGCCACGCATTTTTCCAGTTCTATGTTGCAGACGGCAAGCTCTCCTGCCAGCTGTATCAGCGCTCCTGCGATGTGTTCCTCGGCCTGCCGTTTAATATCGCCAGCTATGCGCTGTTGGTGCATATGGTGGCGCAGCAGTGCGATCTGGAAGTGGGTGATTTTGTCTGGACCGGTGGCGATACCCACCTGTACAGCAACCACCTGGAACAGACCGCGTTACAGCTGTCGCGTGAACCGCGTCCGCTGCCGAAGCTGGTGATTAAGCGTAAGCCTGACTCGATTTTCGACTACACTTTCGACGATTTCGAGATCGAAGGCTACGATCCGCATCCGGCAATCAAAGCACCGGTCGCGATTTAACGCTCTGGCGGTGGTCGCTAGATCACCGCCGTTTTCTTTCTGTTGCCTGCATATTACCTGCCGTTATTGCGCTTCCCCGTATATTTTACTGCTGTATTCCTTATACCCGTCATCCTCTGCTGTCCTCATGCAGTGTTTCTGCGCTTTTTTATAGCAGTGATCTCCGTTTCACTCCCCGCTTTTATCTGTGCATTTACGGGTTTTGCGCGCTGCCACGCAAGTCTGTCTGCACAACGGTAAAGAGAGATACTTTCCTGCGTACTGTGCCGGAATTTGATGCTTTGCCCGTCGCCTGATGGTTCTCGCTGCGTCACACTGCATGCCATGAAAACCGATGATTCGCAGGGCTACACCCTGCCGGAATTGCTGCTTGTGTTACTGATTGTCGGCGTACTGGGTGTCAGTGCGCTGACGGGCTGGTCTCGCTGGCAACAGCAGCAGCGGCTGGCGGAAACCGCTCAGCAGATCCAGCACTTCCTGCTGCAACTGCGCGCACAGGCCAACTGGCATAACACCGAGCAGGTGTTGTGGCTGAAGCCAGGCGAGCACTGGTGTCTCGGCAGTGGTGAGATGCCGGTGGGGAACTGTGTTGCGGGTCAGCGCGATCAACTGATTGCGCCACATGCTGATGTCAGCATTGTCAATCTGACTCAGGGGCTGGGCTTCTACGGCAAACGCAATGTTGCACGGGCAGGCAATATCGAGTTCGCCAATGCTGCCGGTCAGTGGCGCATTATTGTGTCGGCGCGGGCGCGCATTCGTCTGTGTAAGGCGGAAGAGCAGGGTGACTGCCAGTGAAAAGTGCCGGGTTCAGCCTGATTGAAATGCTGATCGCGATGGCGGTCAGCGGGGTACTGATGCTGGGGGCGATGCGCCTGCTGCCGCAACTGCAGCAGCAGAATTTGCAACTGCTGGCGCAGTCACGTCTGGAAGAGGAGCTGCAACAGATGATGATGACGCTGGAAAAAGCGGTGCGTCGCGCGGGCTACTGCAATGGCGACTGCGGCGCAGGAGGATGGCAGATTGCGGATAAGGGCCAGTGCATGCTGGTGAAATGGGATGAAAACAGCAATGGCCGCTGGGAGGACAGCAACCATGCGGAGAGTGAATTTTATGGCTACCGGTTGCGTAATGACAGCCTGGAGATGCAGCGCGGAGTGACCCGCTGCGACGGCACAGGCTGGGAACGACTGTCCGACCCCGCGGTGATTACCGTGACGGGCTTTCAGATTGAACGCCATGATCGCACGATAAAACTCAGACTAAGCGGTTATGCCCAGTCGTCTCCGGCACGGGTAGTGACGCTGGAACAGTGGGTTAATGGAATGAATTTATGAGCCAGCACCAGGGAAATAGCAGAACAGAGGCGTTGAGAAGGCTGACATTACGCCAGCAACAGGGAAGCGGGGCGTTGGGTATGGTGGTGTTGATCTTACTACTGGGTGGTGCGCTTCTGCATGCTACCCGTCAGCAGCTGGATGCCGCGCTGACGATGGTCGCGCAGGAGCGGCAGCATATTATTGATTACTATGCGGCCCAGGCCGCGCTGGAATGGGGAAGTCAGCTAAGCTGGCCTGACAGCAGCGGCTGGCAGTGCCAGACGGAAACACAGCAGCAGTGGCGTGTTTGCCTGCAGCGTAATGATCCGCTGCGTATTTTACTGCGCGGCGAGCACCTGGCACAGCCGCTGGCACTCTGGCAGTGGGTGGAACCGGACGGGCAGCGTCTACGCCCGCTGGCGCATGGCTGGATTGATTTCTGTCCGTTAACCCATGACGCGGATTGTCTGCCCGATGACGCCTAGACACCAGCAAGGCTTCAGTTTGCCAGAAGTGCTGTTTGCACTGTTGCTGTTCAGCCTGAGTTTAATGGCGTTGCTGCAGTATCAGCGGGCGCTGACACTGGGCTTTGCCCAGCAGTGGCAGCAGCGCCAGGCGTGGCGCTACGCTGCACAACGGATTGAAGGGCAGGAGATCAGTGGCTGGCAGACGCAGCTACAGACGCAGTCTGGTCCGGGAGGGTGCCAGCTGCTGACCGCGCAGGTGCGTGGAACGCTGGGGCGCGAAGCGCGGTTAACGACGTTGCGCTGTGAGCCGTGAAAGACCATCTGATAAGCTGCTGATCGAAAAAATGGACACAGGGCCGGTTTTTTTCAGCCTAACGGCCAGCGAACTGAACCGCTGCGTCCAGGGCTGAGCGGTATAAAAAACAGACGTATGGCTGTTGGACCTGTCAGGCGATAGAAAAGCTTATCAACCGTTCTGCGTAGCGTGTCGCGAATGTGTGAAATCCCCCACCACACATTTGCATCACGAAAGATAAAAGTTACAGTGTCGGCAGTAACGGCAGTGCATTGGCCGGATAAAACAGGAGCAGTAATGTTTAGGGTTTACCACTCCAACCAGCTTGATTTACTGAAGACGCTGGCGGCGCATCTGATTGACAGTCAGCCGCTGCGCGATCCTTTTCAGCAGGAAGTGGTGCTGGTGCAGAGCCCGGGGATGGCGCAATGGTTGCAGATGTCGCTGGCCGATCATTTCGGTATTGCTGCCAATATTGAGTTCCCGCTGCCCGCCAGTTTTATCTGGCAGATGTTTGTGCGTGTGCTGCCGGGCATTCCTGAAGAGAGCGCCTTCAACAAAGCCAGCATGAGCTGGAAACTGATGACTCTGCTGCCGCAGATGCTCACGCGCCCGGAATTTACCGTGCTGAGCCACTATCTCACCGATGACGATGACAAGCGCAAACTGTTCCAGCTGGCGGCGCGTGTCGCTGACCTGTTTGACCAGTATCTGGTGTATCGACCGGACTGGCTGAACCGCTGGGAAAAGGGCGAACTGATTGAAGGGCTCGGTGATGCCCAGCAGTGGCAGGCACCGCTGTGGGCGGCGCTGGTGGCGTATACCCATCAGCTGGAACAGCCTGAATGGCACCGTGCCAACCTGTATGCCCGCTTTATCAGTACGCTGGAAAATGCCACTGAACGCCCGGCGGGACTGCCGGACCGGGTATTTATTTGTGGTATTTCCGCGCTGCCGCCGGTTTATCTGCAGGCGCTGCAGGCGCTGGGTAAACATATTGATATTCATCTGCTGTTCACCAACCCCTGCCGCCATTACTGGGGCGATATCCAGGATTACGCGTTTCTGGCGAAGCTGCAGAGCCGCCGCCGCCGTCATTATCGCGAGGCGCGTGACAGCGAACTGTTCCGCGACAGCGCCCGCGCCGCCACGCTGTTTAATGATGCTGGCGAGCAGCAACTGAGTAATCCGCTGCTCGCGTCCTGGGGAAAACTGGGCCGTGACAACCTGTTTTTGCTGTCCGGCATGGAAGCACAGGAAGTGGATGCGTTTGTGGATATTACCCCGGACTCACTGCTGCATCAGGTACAGCGCGATATGCTGGAGCTGGAAGATCACGCAGTGATTGGCGTTAATGCGGATGAGCTGGCGAACAGCACCAGTAAGCGTGTTCTGCGGCCAGACGACCGATCGTTGTCGCTGCATATCTGCCACAGCCCGCAGCGCGAAGTTGAAGTGTTGCATGACCGCCTGCTGGCCATGATGGCGGACGATCCTGCGCTGTCGCCGCGCGATATTATCGTGATGGTCGCTGATATTGATGCTTACACACCCTTTATTCAGGCGGTATTTGGCAATGCGCCTCCTGAGCGTTTTCTGCCGTTTGCCATTTCGGATCGCCGCGCCAGCCAGGCGCACCCGGCGTTGCAGGCGTTTATCAGTCTGCTGAGTCTGCCAGACAGCCGTTTTGCCAGTGAAGAAGTGCTGGCATTGCTGGAAGTGCCCGCGCTGGCGGCACGCTTTAATATTGATGAATCCGCCATGCGTCGCCTGCGTCAGTGGGTGGCTGAATCCGGTATCCGCTGGGGGCTGGACGACGATAATGTGCGTGAACTGGCGCTACCCGCTACAGGGCAGCATACCTGGCGTTTTGGCATCACCCGTATGCTGCTCGGCTATGCGATGGAAAGTCACACTGGTGACTGGCAGGGGATTTTGCCGTATGACGAATCGAGCGGTCTGATTGCCGAGCTGGCAGGGAATCTGGCGGAGCTGCTGATGCAGCTGAATCAGTGGCGGCAGCAGTTATCTCAGGCACGCTCGCTGGAGGAATGGCTGCCGCTGTGCCGCCAGTTGCTGACGGATTTCTTTGTCGCGGATGCCACCACAGAAGCAGCGCTGGCGCTGATTGAAGAGCAGTGGCAGCAGGTGATGGCGTATGGCATTCAGGCACGCTACCCGCAGGCGGTGCCGCTGACGCTGTTGCGTGATGAGCTGGCGTCACGTCTTGATCAGCAACGTATCAGCCAGCGTTTCCTCGCCGGCCCGGTGAATTTCTGCACCCTGATGCCGATGCGTTCGATTCCGTTTAAGGTGGTCTGCCTGCTGGGTATGAATGATGGCGTTTATCCGCGCACCCTGCCGGCGCTGGGCTTTGATCTGATGAGCCAGCAGATGCGCAAAGGCGACCGCAGCCGCCGTGATGATGACCGCTACCTGTTCCTTGAAGCGCTGTTGTCGGCGCAGGAAAGGCTCTATATCAGTTATATCGGTCGCTCAATTCAGGATAACAGCGAACGTCATCCGTCGGTGCTGGTCAGCGAACTGCTCGACTATATCGCACAAAGTTTCCGCCTGCCGGATGATGCGGCGCTGGATATCGACACCAGTTCGCAAAAGGTGCTGGCGCATATCCAGCATCTGCACAGCCGCATGCCATTTGCCGCGGAAAACTTTATCCCTGACGCAGAGTTCCGCAGTTTTGCCGCCGAGTGGCTGCCTGCCGCCAGTGGGCTGGGCGTAGCGCATCCGCCGTTTATGCAACCGCTGCCTGCGTTACCGCTGACAGATCTCAATTTCGAACAACTGGTCCGCTTCTGGCATCACCCGGTCAGAACCTTCTTTACCCAGCGTCTTGGTGTCAGTTTCAGTCTGGAAGAGACCGAATTGCCGGACGCCGAACCCTTCGAGCTGGACAGCCTTGGGCGTTACCAGATTAACGCGCAACTGCTTAATGCGCTGATTGACGGCCAGGACAGCCAGCAGCTGTTTGCTTATCATCGCGCCGCCGGCAATCTGCCGTATGGCGCGTTTGGCGAGCTGTTCTGGCAGGCGCAGAACGACGAAATGGTGACCCTGGCGCAACTGGTGACTGAACAGCGCCGCGACAGTGACAGTCGTGAAATCAATCTGCAAATCGACGACGTCCAGCTAACCGGCTGGCTGGCGCAGGTGCAGGATGATGGCTTACTGCGCTGGCGGCCAGGCATCCTCAATTTTACCGATGGCATGGCATTGTGGCTGGAGCATCTGGTGTACTGCATGAGTGGCGGCACTGGTCGCAGCCGCATGCTGGGACGCAAAGAGAGCCAGTGGGCGTTTGATGCCATAAGTGCAGAAGACGCCGCGCAATGGCTGGCGCGTTATGTCGACGGTTATCGCGCGGGCATGTCCGCGCCCCTGTTGCTGCTGGCGAAAAGCGGCGGCGCCTGGCTGAATGCCTGTTACGACGCCAGCAGCGACAGCCTGCTGCTGGATGATGCCACGCAGGCGAAAGCGCGGGTGAAGCTGCTGCAGGCGTGGCAGGGCGATTATCAGACGGATGGTGAGGGCAGCGATCCCTGGCTGCAACGGCTGTTCCGTACTCCTGATGAAGAGTGTATCCGGACTATATGCCAGCAGGCGGAACAGTGGCTGTTACCGCTGCTGCGCTTTAATCGCGGCGGATAACGCTTATCACTGACATTGGCTGTTACTTTGTAACGATGGTAGTTTATGGTGGTAGCAATAGCACGGTGTGCTAAGGAATCTGCGCGCTGTTGCCTGTTTTGCCTGGCATTATTATTAAGGGGTTGGAATGCGAAAGTCGGTTGTCTGGATTGCTAACTTATTGTTTTGCTTTTTATTATGGAATCAGTATGCACACGCGGCGGAAGGCTGGCAGCCAGTAGCCGAGACCATACGCAAAAGTGAAAAGGATCCACGTCAGTACCAGGCAATCAAACTGGATAACGGTATGACAGTGTTGCTGGTCTCCGATCAACTGGCGCCGAAATCGCTGGCTTCGCTGGCGCTGCCGATTGGTTCGCTCGACGACCCTGACAATCAGCTGGGGCTGGCGCATTACCTCGAACATATGGTGCTGATGGGATCGAAGCGCTATCCGCAGGCGGACAACCTTGCCGAATTCCTGAAAAAGCATGGCGGCAGCCACAACGCCAGTACCGCGTCGTACCGCACCGCATTTTATCTGGAAGTGGAAAATGATGCGCTGGAACCGGCCACCGATCGTCTGGCGGATGCGATTGCCGAGCCGTTGCTGGGCACGGTCAATGCCGATCGCGAGCGTAACGCGGTCAATGCTGAACTGACCATGGCGCGTTCACGTGATGGACTGCGTATGGCGCAGGTTGGTGCGGAAACCCTTAACCCGCAGCACCCCAGCGCGCGTTTCTCCGGCGGTAATCTGGAAACCCTGCGCGACAAACCAGACAGCAAACTGCATGACGCGCTGACCGCGTTTTACCAGCGCTACTACTCCGCTAACCTGATGAAAGCGGTGATTTACAGCAATAAACCGTTGCCGGAGTTGGCGCAGATTGCGGTGAAAACCTTTGGCCGTGTGCCAAATCGTGATGCCTCTGTGCCGCAGATTAGCGTTCCGGCGGTCACCGACCAGCAGAAAGGCATCATTATTCACTATGTGCCAGCACAGCCGCGCAAGCAGCTGAAAATTGAGTTTCGTATCGACAACAACAGCGATAAGTTCCGCAGTAAAACAGACACGCTGGTCGGTTATCTGATTGGCAACCGCAGCAAAAATACGCTGTCGGACTGGTTGCAGAAAAATGGCCTGGCGGACTCGATCAATGCCGGCGCTGACCCGATGATTGATCGTAATGGCGGACTGTTTGCCATCGCAGTTTCTCTGACGGATAAAGGGCTGGCACAGCGTGACCAGGTAATCGCAGCGGTCTTCAGCTATATCAGTCTGCTGCGCAAAGAGGGCATCGATAAGCGCTACTTTGATGAAGTCTCACATGTGCTGGATCTCGATTTCCGTTATCCGTCGATTACCCGCGATATGGACTATATCGAGTGGCTGGTCGACACCATGCTGCGGGTGCCGGTTGAGCATACGCTGGATGCACCATACCTGGCCGATCAGTACGATGCGCAGGCGATCGAACAGCGCCTGGCGGCCATGACGCCAGAAAATGCGCGTATCTGGACTATCAGCCCGGATGAGCCACACAACAAGACCGCCTACTTTGTTGAGGCACCTTATCAGGTGGATAAAATCAGCGCGCAGCGTTTTGCAGACTGGCAAAAGCTGGGCGAGTCGATCACGCTGTCACTGCCGACGCTCAGCCCCTATATTCCTGACGATTTCAGTCTGATCCCGGCCAGTGATAAGCCAGTGACGCATCCGCAGCAGCTGGTGAATGAACCCGGCCTGCGTGTGTTCTATATGCCAAGCCACTATTACACTGACGAGCCGAAAGCCAATATTACGCTGGCGCTGCGTAATAAAGCGGCGATGGACAGTGCGCGTAATCAGGTACTGTTTGCGCTCAATGATTACCTGGCAGGGTTGGCGCTGGACGAACTGAGTTCACAGGCCTCGGTGGGCGGTATCAGCTTCTCTACCAGCGAGAATGATGGCGTGGTATTCAGCGCCAGCGGCTTTACCCAGCGCCTGCCAAAATTGCTGACGTCGCTGTTGCAGGGGTACGCCAGCTATACGCCGGACGAAGCCCGGCTGGAACAGGCGAAATCCTGGTATGCCGAGCGACTGGACGCGGCGGAAAAAGGCAAGGCGTTTGAGCAGGCGATTCAGCCGGTGCAGATGCTGTCGAAGCTGCCGTACAGCGAACGCAGTGAACGGCGTGCCTTGCTGAAATCGATCACGGTGAAAGAACTGATCGACTACCGTCAGCTGTTGCTGGAGAAAGCCACGCCGGAGATGCTGGTGGTGGGCAACATGACACCGGAAGCCGTCAGTACACTGGCGCGCGATGTGCGCAATCAGCTGCAATGCAGTGGCGACAGCTGGTGGCACGGTGAATATGTTGCGGTTGAAAAACAGACGCTGGCCAATATCGAGAAAACCGGCAGCAGCACCGATTCGGCACTGGCAGCGGTATATATTCCGACGGGATATGCAGAGCATCAGGGGATCGCCAACAGTGCGTTGCTGAGCCAGATTATCCAGCCATGGTTCTACAACCAGCTGCGCACCGAGGAGCAACTGGGCTATGCCGTATTCGCATTCCAGATGCCGGTCGGACGTCAGTGGGGGATCGGCTTCCTGCTGCAGAGCAACAGCAAACAACCGGCTTACCTGTTGCAGCGTTATCAGGCCTTCTACCCGACAGTGGAGAAACGTCTGCGGGCGATGAGCAAAGAGGAGTTTGCGCAATACCAGGCGGCGCTGATTAACGAGCTGAAACAGCGCCCGCAAACGCTGGATGAAGAAGCCAGCCGTTTCGGTAAAGATTTCGACCGTGAAAACTACCGTTTCGATACGCGTGAAAAAGTGATCGAACAGATCCAGCGGCTGACGCCACAAAGCGTGGCGGACTTCTTCCATCATGCCGTTATCAAACCGCAGGGACTGGCGCTGCTGTCGCAGATTTCCGGCAGCCAGCATGCTAAACCAGACTATGCCCGCAGCAAGGGGTATAAAACCTGGCGTGATGTTTCCAGTTTGCAGCAATCCTTACCGGTAAAGAGTGAGCAACATGAGTGACCTGATTCCGCAGCGACTCGATCCGTTAACCCTGCCGCTGGCGGGGGAACGGCTGATCGAAGCCTCTGCGGGAACCGGCAAAACCTTTACCATCGGCGTGCTCTATCTGCGCCTGTTGTTAGGGCTGGGCGGGCAGGCGGCGTATCCGCGTCCGCTGTCGGTGGAGGAGATTCTGGTGGTGACCTTTACCGAGGCCGCCACTGCTGAACTGCGCGGGCGTATCCGTCACAATATTCATCAGCTGCGCCTCGCCTGTGTGCGCGGCGTAACGGACGATCCGATGCTGCAGCCGCTGTTGCCGCAAATTGGCGATCTGTCGCAGGCGGCGACGATGCTGCTGGCGGCGGAGCGGCAGATGGATGAAGCGGCGATCTTCACCATCCACGGCTTTTGCCAGCGTATGCTGAATCTCAACGCGTTTGAGTCCGGCATGCTGTTTGAACAGCAGCTGATTGAAGATGAGCAGGCGCTGCGGCATCAGGCAACCGCTGACTTCTGGCGCCGTCACTGTTACCCGCTGCCGTTGTCGGTGGCGCGGGTGATTGCCGCCGAGTGGAGCGGCCCGGAGGCGCTGCTCAGTACACTATCGCCCTGGCTGCAGGGGGAGTCTCCGGCGCTGAAATACCCGCCTGCGGCAGAAGAAACCCTTGCTGAACGCCATGACAAGCTGATCGCGCGTATCGATGCACTGAAAGCACAATGGTGCGCGGCGGCGGCGGATCTGCTGGCATTGATCAGTGATTCCGGCGTTGATAAACGCAGTTACAGCAGTAAGCATCTGCCGAACTGGCTGGAAAAAATCGGCCAGTGGGCACAGGAAGAAACGCAGGATTACACGGTGCCGAAAGATCTGGCGCGCTTCACGCAAAGCGTGCTGGAGGAGAAAACGAAGAAGGGCGAAGCGCCACGCCATACGCTGTTTAGCGCGGTGGAGCAGTTTCTGGCTGAGCCGCTGTCACTGCGCGACCTGGTGATCGCCCGTGCCCTGCAGGAGATCCGTTTTGCCACGCGTAAAGAGAAGCGACTGCGTGCGCAGCTGGGATTTGACGATTTGCTGAGTCGTTTCGATGAGGCGCTACAGCAACCCGGCGGCCCGTTGCTGGCCAGCACCATTCGCGCACGTTATCCGGTGGCGCTGATCGATGAATTTCAGGATACCGATCCGCAGCAGTATCGTATTTTCCATACCCTGTATGTCGGCCAGCCGGACAGCGCATTGCTGCTGATTGGCGACCCGAAACAGGCGATCTACGCCTTCCGTGGTGCAGATATTTTTACCTATATGAAAGCGCGTGCTGAAGTGAGCGCGCACTATACGCTGGATACCAACTGGCGTTCGTCTCCGGCGATGATCAGCAGCGTAAACCAGCTGTTTTCCCGGCTGGATAATCCGTTTCTGTTTCGTGAAATTCCCTTTATTCCGGTGCAGTCCGCGCTGCCAAAAGCCACGCTGCGTTTTACCCTTGATGGTCAGACGCAGCCAGCGCTGCGCTTCTGGCTGCAGCCGGGCAGCGGTGTGGGTGTCACTGATTACCAGCAATATATGGCGCGTCAGTGCGCCGCTGAGATCCGCCACTGGCTGGCGGCTGGCCAGCAGGGCAAGGCGCTGATTGGTTCCGAAGGCAAAATGCGCCCGGTGCAGGCATCGGATATTACCATCCTGGTGCGCAGCTATGGTGAAGCGGCGGTGATGCGTGAAGCACTGAACGGGCTGAATATTCCTTCGGTATACCTCTCCAGCCGCGACAGCGTTTTTACCACCCCGGAAGCACGGGAAGTGCTGTGGTTATTGCAGGCAGTGCTGGCGCCGGAGCAGGAACGCGCGCTGCGCAATGCGCTGGCGACCAGCATTATGGGACTGGATGCGCTGACGCTGGACAGCCTGAACCAGGATGAGCACGCCTGGAACCAGCTGGTGGATGAGTTTGCCGAATACCGCCAGTTGTGGCTGAAACGCGGTGTGTTACCGATGCTGCGCGAGCTGATGGCAGAACGGCAGATTGCGGAAAATTTACTGCTGTCCGAAAGTGGTGAGCGGCGTCTGACCGATCTGCTGCATCTGGGCGAGTTATTGCAGGAAGCCTCATCTCAGCTGGACAGTGAGCATGCGCTGGTGCGCTGGCTGGCACAGCAGATCGCCCAGCCGAATACCCAGGCAGCGAACCAGCAGCTGCGCCTCGAAAGCGACCGTCATCTGGTGCAGATTGTCACCATTCATAAATCGAAAGGGCTGGAGTATTCGCTGGTCTGGCTGCCCTTTGTCGCGAATTTCCGCGAAGCGGCGCAGGGGATTTACCATGACCGGGAAACTTTCCAGGCATTACTGGATTTGCAGGGCGATGACGAGAGCCAGCAGCTGGCGGAGCAGGAGCGTCTGGCGGAGGATTTGCGCCTGCTGTATGTGGCGCTGACGCGCTCCATCTGGCATTGCAGTATCGGCATCGCGCCGCTGATTAAAGGTAACCGGAAAAAAGAGGGCAGCAGCGATCTGCATAAAAGTGCCATTGGCTATTTATTGCAGCGTGGTGAAGAGGCTGACAGTGAGCAGTTACTGACTTTGCTGCAGCAGTGTGATGGTGAAACCACGGCGTTGAAGAGCGCAACCACGCCGAATACCACACCGTGGCAGCCTGATGCTGCCACTGCGCCGCAGCTCAGCAGCCGTAACATCACGCGAGTGCTGCGTGACGAGTGGCGGGTGACCAGTTACACCGGTTTACAGCAGCATGGTACGACAGCGGTACTCGATTTAACGCCGCGTTTTGATGTCGATGCAGCGGGAGAGTCCGGGCAGGTGAGTGAGCCTGTACTTACTCCGCATAGCTTTCCGCGTGGCGCGTCGCCGGGCACCTTCCTGCACAGTTTGTTTGAAACCATCGATTTTACCCAGCCGGTATCCGCCGAATCGCTGCTGCAGCAGTTACAGCAGCAGGGTTATGACGAGCACTGGCTGCCGGTGCTCGAACAGTGGGTGACGCGCGTGCTGACCACGCCGCTGGATGACAGTGGCGTCACGCTCAGTCAGCTGTCGCCACAGCAGAAGCAGGCGGAACTGCAGTTTTATCTGCCGATTCATGCTCCGCTCAGTGCCCCGGCGCTGGCGCAACTGATGCAGCAGTACGACCCGCTCTCCGTGCGTGCGCCAGCCGTAGATTTTCATCAGGTACGCGGCATGCTGAAAGGCTTTATTGACCTGGTGTTCTGCTGGCAGGGGAAATATTACCTGCTGGACTACAAGTCTAACTGGCTGGGTGAAGAGAGCGCAGCCTATACGCCGCAGGCGATGGAGCAGGCGATGATTGCCCATCGCTACGATTTGCAGTATCAGCTGTATAGCCTGGCGCTGCATCGTTACCTGCGCCACCGGCTGGCGGATTATGACTATCA
Source organism: Erwinia sp. V71 (assembly GCF_965644245.1). NCBI lineage: Bacteria > Pseudomonadati > Pseudomonadota > Gammaproteobacteria > Enterobacterales > Erwiniaceae > Erwinia > Erwinia sp. V71. Next base: position 8,299 of record NZ_CBFFRK010000049.1, on the reverse strand, counting down.
GCGCCATTTTGGCGGCGTGTTGTATCTGTTCCTGCGCGGCGTGGATGGCAGCGCCAGTGACAACGGCGTGTTCCGCACCCGGCCCGATGCAGCGTTTATTGACGCGCTGGATCGGTTGTTTGCCGGTGAGACGCAGGAGGCGGCATGTTAGAACCCCTATTACGTCAGGCGGTGGAGAAACGGCTGCTGCGCGCGCTGGATGTGCAGTTTGCCCTTATGCTGGCCGATGAGTCGCAACCGGCACTGATGCTGGCGGCGGCGTGGATCAGCGCGGAAGCTGGCGAGGGGCATGTTTGTCTGCCGCTGGCACAGATGACACCTGCGGCGCTGTTTGCCGGGCGTCATCCTGAACTGGCGGCGGCTATCTGGCAGGCGGCGGGGGCACCGGAAGCGTGGCACAACCTGCTGACGGGTTGTGAGGCGGTCAGTGATGGCTCGCTGGCGACACCGTTAGTGTTGCAGCAGCAGCGCCTGTATCTCAACCGCATGTGGCAGGCGGAAGGTCAGGTGGCCGCGTTTATTGCTGCGCCCGCGGCGGGCGAACTGGCGGACAGTGCAGCGCTGAGGCCGGTGCTGGATCAGCTGTTTGGTCAGCAGCCCGAGGACTGGCAGAAGATTGCGGCGGCGGTGGCGATCACGCGTAAGATTGCTGTTATCTCGGGCGGGCCCGGCACCGGGAAAACCACCACGGTGGCGAAATTGCTGGCAGCGTTAATTCGTCTGACGCCGGGGCCGTTACGTATTCAGCTGGCGGCGCCGACCGGGAAAGCGGCGGCGCGTCTCACCGAATCGCTTGGCAAGGCGTTGCAGAGTTTGCAACTGAGTGCGGAAGAGCAGCAGAAATTCCCGGCGGAAGCCACCACGCTGCATCGTCTGCTGGGCGCGCAGCCTGACAGCCAGCGTATGCGTTATCACGCAGCTAACCCGCTGCATCTGGATGTGCTGGTGGTGGATGAAGCCTCGATGGTCGATCTGCCGATGATGGCGCATTTGATCGCCGCGCTGCCAAAACAGGCGCGGGTGATTTTTCTTGGCGACCGCGATCAGCTGGCGTCGGTTGAAGCGGGTGCGGTGCTGGGCGATATCTGTCGACTGGCAGAAGCGGGCTACAGTCCTGCGCGGGCGCAGCAGTTGTCACAACTCACGGGCTGTCAGCTGGCGGGAAATGATGACGGGCAGGCGTCGGCAGTGCGTGACAGTATCTGTCTGCTGCGTAAAAGCTACCGTTTTGATGCGCAGTCGGGTATCGGCCAGCTGGCGCTGGCAGTGAACGACGGTGATGTGGCGCGTGCTAACGCAGTATTTAACGCAGGGTTTGCCGATATCGCGCGCTATCCGTTATCCAGCGCGGCGGAGTATCAGCAGCTGCTGCAGGACTGTGTTGCCGGTTATCAGCCTTATCTGCAGCTGGTACGTCAGCAGGCGGAACCTCAGCAGGTGATGGCGGCGTTCGCCCGGTATCAGCTGTTGTGCGCGCTGCGCGAAGGAGCGTTTGGCGTTGATGGCCTGAATGAGCGTATTGAGCAGGCGCTGCATCAGCGTGGTTTAATTCAGCGTCCGCCCGTCGCCAGCGGCAAATGGTATGCCGGGCGTCCGGTGATGATTGCGCGTAATGACCGTACGCTGGGGTTATTTAATGGTGATATCGGTATTGCGCTGGAGAGTGGGGAGGGGCTGAAGGTGTTCTTCCCGCTGCCGGATGGCACCATTAAAGCGGTGCAGCCGAGCCGTTTGCCACCGCATGATACGGCCTATGCAATGACGGTGCATAAATCGCAGGGTTCGGAGTTTGAGCATACTGCGCTGGTGCTGCCAAACCATTTTCTGCCGGTGCTGACGCGGGAACTGGTGTATACCGCGATTACGCGTGCGCGTGAGCGGTTGAGTTTGTATACCGATGAGGCGGTGTGGCGGCAGGCGGTGCGGGTGCGGACGTTGCGACGGAGTGGATTGCGGGAGCGGTTGGGGGAGTGGGCTGGTGCGTAGCCCTGGACGCTTTTTTAAGGGTTTTAGTGCTTAAGGGCTTTAGTGCTTGAGGGCTTAAGGGCCAGGTCAAGGGCGTTTCGCTCGCCCACGCGGCGAGCGAGTTAAGGGCCGAAAGCGCGGCCCTTAACAATCCGCGCTTCCGGCGGCTCCAGCGCCCGCTTCGCGGGTGCCTTCGTCAGCAGCAACGATTACGGACCGGGTTGGACGCGCTCCCTGCGCGGCCAACCCTTTCGCCGCGTCCATGCGGCTCATCCCTAATCCTTGCTGCTTCCTCAGCGCTTGCGACGCCTCCGAACGTCAAACCCCAGGTCAAAATCCAGGACAAAAAATAAAATCCCTCCCAAAGCCCAAAGCCCAAAGCCCAAAGCCCAAAGCCCAAAGCCCAAAGCCATAACTAATTAATGTAAAGGGCGAAATGACAGTAAAAGCAGGGAAAGAAGGTATTTAAGCCAGAAACAAAAAATAACTGGAACGACCGGAGGTGGCGTCGCAATCGCCGAAGACATTTAAGCGTCCCAGGGCGAGCGGCATGGACGCCGCGAGAGGCGTGGCCGCGCAGGGAGCGCGTCCACACCGGTCCGTCGGGAGGCTAAAATGGCTGAGGGAACCCGCGAAGCGGGCGATGGAGCCGGCACAAGCACGGGTTCCCAGGGGCGGGGCGCTTGCCGCCCCTGGGTCGGTCGGCCGAAGGACGAACGAAACGCCCTTGACCTGGCAGTAGCCCTTGACCTGGCAGTAGCCCTTGACCTGGCAGTAGCCCTTGATCTGGCCGTAGACCTTGACCCGGCAGTAGCCCTTAGCCTGGCTTCAAGCCCCTAAGCTTTAAGGGCCCCGGCATGCCCAAATGCCTAAGTCAGGTCCGCCATCAGCACCTTCGATTTCCGCTGATAGTTATACATCTCTTTCTTTCTCTCAGGCAGCAGTTCCACATCGACTGGTGTGAAGCCGCGTTCCTGGAACCAGTGAATGCTGCGCGTGGTGAGGACGAACAGTTTTTTCAGCCCCATCTGACGCGCCTGTAGCGCCACGCGTTGCAGCAGCGCTTCGCCGCGCGACGAGCTACGGTAATCCGGGTGCACCGCCACACAGGCCATTTCACCAATCTGCTCTTCCGGGAACGGGTACAGTGCGGCACAGGCGATAGTGAGGTTGTCACGCTCGATAATGGTGAATTTATCAATCTCCATTTCCAGCTGTTCGCGTGAACGGCGCACCAGAATCCCCTGCTGCTCCAGCGGACGAATCAGCTCCAGAATGCCGCCGATATCGTTAATGGTTGCACGGCGGATCTGCTCGGCGGATTCCATGACGATCTGCGTACCGATACCGTCCCGTGAGAACAGCTCCTGCAGTAACGCGCCATCTTCCTGATAGCTGATTAAGTGGCTGCGACGTACCCCACTGCGACAGGCGTTGACCGCACCACGCAGGAAACGCACCGTGCCAGAGTGGTAGTCACCTGTTTTTTCCAGCACATCAATTCGCGCCTGGGCATCGTTAGGGAACAGCTCGGAAACAATGTTGCCTTCATCATTGGTCACGCCCTGTTCGGAGCAGAAACCAATCATTTTTTCCGCTTTTAATTTAATTGCCAGCTGGGTCGCCACTTCTTCTGACGTGAGGTTAAAACTTTCGCCGGTCACAGAAACTGCCACCGGTCCCAGCAGCACAATCGCGCCACTGTCGAGCTGGCGGTGAATTGCCTCTTCGTCAATACGGCGGATACGGCCGCTGTGGCAGTAGTCGACGCCATCATCGACGCCCAGCGGCTGGGAAATAATAAAGTTGCCGCTGACCACATTAATATGCGCGCCCTGCAGTGGCGTGTTGTTCAGGCTCATCGACAGACGAGCGGTGATATCCAGCTGCAGACGGCCCGCCGCCTGCTTCACCAGCTCCAGTGACTGGGCGTCGGTGACGCGGGTATGTTTGTGATAAACAGGCTCGAGCTGGTGTTCGGCCAGGCTGGCGTCAATCTGCGGGCGTGCGCCATACACCACCACCAGGCGGATGCCCAGGCTGTGCAGCAGGCCGATATCATTGACGATGCTGGAGAAGTTTTCATGCTCGATGGCTTCGCCGCCCAGCATGATGACAAATGTTTTGCCCCGGTGCGCGTTGATATAGGGAACGGTATGGCGAAAACCCTGAACCAGTTCGGTACTACGTTCCTTCACGGCAAACCCTCTTTGCATGTTTATTCGAAATTTTTGTATTTTTATTCTTTTCTGGCGCGCGATGCAAGAGGCAATTTTCCTTAGTTATCACCAGCTACGCCACTTTATACCGTCTAATACTCTGCATTTATTCGCTTTTTTCGGATGACAGCCCGCCATGGATTGGTTAAAGTTTTGCCCTATTTTCTTTTTTTGGCTGTTTTTTAGACACACCACAGTTAACTGGAGCGGCATGTCCGAATCAAATTCATTCCTCAGTCGTCGCCGATTGTTACAAAGCGCCGGTGCGGTTTGGCTACTCAGTTTCAGCCGGACAGGTATGGCTGCCAGCAGCCATGTGGTCGCCGTGCGTATCTGGCCCTCTTCAACCTATTCGCGTGTCACGCTCGAATCCAATACCCCGCTGAAATATAAGCAGTTCACCCTGAGTAACCCGGATCGGCTGGTGATCGATATTGAAAATATCCACCTCAACCATGTGCTGAAAGGGGTGGGTGAGCTGGTGCTGAATAACGATCCCTATATTAAAAATGCCCGTGTCGGCCAGTTTGACCAGCAGACGGTTCGGCTGGTACTGGAGCTGAAACAGCCGGTCGCACCACGCCTCTTTACGCTGGATCCGGTCGCAGGGATCAAAAACCGTCTGGTGGTCGATCTCTACCCGACCAGCGCCCGGGTGGAAGAGGATGATCCGCTACTGGCATTGCTGGAAGATTACAACAAGGGTGACCTGGAACGCTCGCAACCGGCAGAAGCGCCGTTGCCGGGCAAAGCCGGTCGCGACCGGCCGATTGTGATTATGCTCGACCCCGGGCACGGCGGCGAAGATCCCGGTGCGATTGGCAAACATAAGACGCGCGAGAAGGATATCGTGCTGAGTATTGCGCGACGTCTGAAGGCGATGATCGATAAACAGCCGAATATGCGCGCCTATATGACACGCAACGAAGATGTGTTTATTCCGCTGAAAGTGCGGGTGGCGAAAGCGCGCAAGCAGCGCGCCGATCTGTTTATCTCTATCCACGCCGATGCCTTTACCAGCCGTGCGGCGCGTGGCTCTTCAGTATTTGCGCTGTCGACCAAAGGCGCGACGTCCACTGCGGCGCGTTATCTGGCGCAAACGCAGAACGAATCGGATCTGATTGGGGGTGTCAGCCGCAGTGGTGACCGCTATCTCGACCATACCATGTTCGATATGGTGCAGAGCCTGACGATCAATGACAGCCTGAAATTTGGCAAAGAAGTGCTGACACGGCTGGGCAGAATCAATCATCTGCATAAACGTTCAGTCGATCAGGCGGGTTTTGCGGTGCTGAAAGCGCCGGATATCCCGTCGATTCTGGTGGAAACGGCGTTTATCAGTAATCTGGAAGAGGAGCGTAAACTGCGCACCAGTGCTTTCCAGCAAAAAGTGGCTGAGTCGATTCTGGCGGGAATTAAGGCATATTTCGCTAATGGCGCGGCAATCGCCAGAAAATAGCGTGCAGCATACTCCCTTCCTGCGTATCACGGGGGAGGGGAAAAGAGAAAGAATGAGGTTTGGCGAACGCCAGAAACAAAAAAACACCCTTTCAGGTGCTTTAAAGTGTTGGTTGCGGGGGCCGGATTCGAACCGACGACCTTCGGGTTATGAGCCCGACGAGCTACCAGGCTGCTCCACCCCGCGTCCGTCTGACTGTCGCTTCCGTCACGACAGCTTACTGCTTGTTTCTCTTACGATAAGAGATTGGTTGCGGGAGCCGGATTTGAACCGACGACCTTCGGGTTATGAGCCCGACGAGCTACCAGGCTGCTCCATCCCGCGTCCGTGGATGCGCACTATACTCTCCGCTGAATTTGATGCAACCCTTTTTTGCAGGAAATCACGGTAAAAGCAGCTGGTTGGCGATTTTATCCACCAGATGCTGTTTTGTTGCACAATTATATCGGCACTTTTTTTCCCGGCGCATTTCAATCTGATGACGGCTTTGTTAGGCTGCGCTGAAATGCGTGGCGAGGTTAAAGAACACAATGAAAGGATGTTGGGCAAAGTACGCAATCACCGGCACGCTTCTGGCGCTGCTGGCCGGATGTTCCTCAAAACCGACCGATCGCGGGCAACAATATATTGATGGCAAACTGGAACAACCGCTGGGGCTGGTCAATCAGCCGAATGCCAAAGGGCGTCCGGTCAATGGTAAGGATTTCTCTGACCAGGTCGGCCAGATCAGATCTGCATCGCCGGGTCTCTACAACAATCAGAACAGCACCTACGGTGCGATTGAAAGCTGGCTGCTGGCAGGCGGCGATACGCGCCAGCTGCGCCAGTTTGGTCTTGATGCTTTTCAGATGGAAGGCACCGACAACTATGGCAACGTGCAGTTTACCGGTTACTACACCCCGGTGATTGAGGCGCGTTACTCCCGCCAGGGTGAATTCCAGTATCCGCTGTACCGGATGCCGCCACGCGGTAAAGGCCGTAAACTGCCGAGCCGTGCGGAAATCTATAGCGGTGCGCTGGATGAGCGTTATGTCGTTGGCTACAGCAATTCCCTGATCGACAACTTTATGATGGATGTGCAGGGCAGTGGCTATGTCGATTTCGGTGACGGTCGCCCGCTGATGTTCTTTGGTTACGGTGGCAAGAACGGCCACGGTTATCACAGTATCGGCAAAACGCTGATCGATCGCGGCGAAGTGAAGCGCGAAGATATGTCGATGCAGGCGATCCGCAAATGGGCAGATGAGCACAGTGCCTGGGAAGTGCGCGAATTGCTGGAAACGAATCCGTCATTCGTGTTCTTTAAACCGGAAACCTTTGCCCCGGTGCGTGGCGCCAGCGCGGTGCCGCTGGTGGCGAAAGCGTCCGTTGCTGCCGATCGCTCGCTGATCCCGCCGGGGACTGCACTGCTGGCCGAAGTGCCGTTACTGGATAATAACGGCAAATTTACCGGTAAATATGAGATGCGCATTATGGTAGCGCTGGATGTTGGCGGCGCAATTAAGGGCCAGCACTTCGATATCTATCAGGGTATTGGCCCGGATGCCGGTCATACTGCGGGCTTCTTTAACCACTATGGCCGCGTCTGGGTACTGCGCAGTGCGCCTGGCACAGGGCTGTTCACCAGCAACCAAAACGGCAATAATGGTGCAATGCTGACCCGCGTTAGCCAGTAGAATGGCCTCCCTTCTGCGGGTCAGTTCTGGCCCGCAGTCGCGTGTTATCGCTATTAATTCAGGATATATCAATGATTTCTCTTTCCGACGCCTGGCTGCAACGCTTTGGCGGCACGGCGCGTCTTTATAGTCAGGATGCGCTGCAGTTGTTTGCTCAGGCGCATATTTGCGTGATTGGCATTGGTGGTGTGGGGTCGTGGGCGGCGGAAGCGCTGGCGCGTACCGGTATCGGCGCGATCACCCTGATTGATATGGATGATGTCTGTGTCACCAACACCAACCGTCAGGTGCATGCGCTGCGCGATAATGTCGGCAAGGCAAAAACCGAGGTGATGGCGGAACGTATTCTGGCGATTAACCCGGAGTGCCGGGTCACCTGCGTTGATGATTTTATTACTGCCGATAATATCGCTGAGCTGATTAGCGCCGATTTTAGCTATGTTATTGACGCGATTGATAGCGTGCGGCCAAAAGCGGCGCTGCTGGCGTGGTGCCGCCGTCATAAAATCCCGCTGGTGACGACCGGTGGTGCAGGCGGGCAGATCGATCCCACGCAGATTCAGGTCGCCGATCTGGCGAAAACTATTCAGGACCCGCTGGCAGCGAAGCTGCGCGAACGACTGAAGCAGGATTTCGGCGTGGTGAAAAACAGTAAGGGTAAACTGGGTATCGACTGCGTTTTCTCTACTGAAGCGCTGGTTTATCCGCAGCCTGATGGTACGGTGTGTGCGTCACGCAGCACAGCAGAAGGGCCGAAACGAATGGATTGCGCGGCTGGTTTTGGTGCGGCGACGATGGTCACGGCGACTTTTGGTTTTATCGCGGTTTCTCATGCGCTGAAAAAGATGATGGCGAAGGCGGCACGTCAGAAATAAGCACTGACTGCCCCCTCCCCCATAACATTGTACGGTCCGGGGACACAGTGAACACTTGTTCGGGGACATGGTAGACACTTACAACTAAGGCATAAGAACCCGTTT
>NZ_CBFFRK010000048.1:0-30620 GCF_965644245.1 Erwinia sp. V71 | reverse complement strand
GGTTCCGGCAGCCTTCAGTGGTCTTTGCAGAGTTAAGACAGGCGGCTTAGCGTTGCACTTCGAACTTGAATCCGCCATCAAATTATCGATAAGGCATTTATTTGATTTTTCACCAGAATATCACTCTTTCCCGCCGTTTTTAATGCCATTTTCCCACTGGACAAAGAAAAGCCAATAATGTACTGTTCGCTAAATGAGCAGAATAAAATTATCCTTATTTTACAATGAATTGAATGAGTATAATTTGAAAGGAAAGCGTCTCAGCGTTACCGCTGGCACAACGACAATTTTCATGGATGAGAGCAATAACAAATGACAAACCCACTCTGTTTGCCTTACCACTTTTCGTCAGATATCTGTTCCTGGCGGCCAGGAGAAAGCCGTGTCGGGATGAGTAATAGCCTACGCCGAATGAATGGAGGCGCCAGTATGACAGGAAGGTTAGATCGCCTGGAGCAGCACGTTGATGCCATTGAAACCACACTCTCGGGTTTACACGGTGCCGTTATGCACATTGACGAGAAGCTGGAGCAGCAGGCTGATGGCGTTAGCCGCCAGATGCAGAAAGTGTCCGATGGTTTTGACATGCAGTCGCAGAAACTGGTCTCGCTGATTGAGCATCAGACGGTGATGTTTGGTGCGCAGCTGGAAAAGCTGAATGACAAAATTGACCACCAGGGTCAGTTGTTCGAAGCCAGACTTGAAATGCAGTCGCAGCGATTTGATGCCAGACTTGATCGCCTTGACGACAAAATTGAACATCGCACGCAATTTCTGGAACAGAAGATAGAGAACCAGGCCATTAATCTGGATGGCAAACTAAAAGACCAAAAGCTCGCCATTATTCTCTGGATTCTTGGTTTACCGAGCCTGGTGTTTGGATTGTACGAACTGTACAAAATAGTGGTCAGTGCGCAATAAGCGCAGTAACAGACAACGATACGAGCAGATTCCCCCTCCCGCACGAGAGGGGGAACGAGTTACCCCAGATACTCAATAATCGACAAGCCACCGTTATAGTCGGTGCTGTAGATAATCCCCTGCGCATCAACGAACACATCGCAGGACTGAATCACCTGCGGCCGTCCGGGACGGGTGTCCATCATTTTCGCTGGCGCCGCGGGCACCAGTGCGCCGGTTTCCACCGGCCGATACGGATTACTGATATCGTAAGCACGTACACCGGCATTCTGATAAGTGGCAAAGATCAGAGTGGAACTGATAAAGCTGCCAGGCCGGTTTTCATGCAGGTTATGCGGGCCAAAATGCGCCCCTTTCGCCACATAATCCGTCTCATCAGGCTGCGGAAAAGTAGAGATACTGACCGGGTTTGACAGTTCGCGAATATCGAACAGCCAGATCAGTTTCTCACCATCTTCCTGATTATCGAGCACCGCTTCATCCAGTACCACCAGCAGATCGCGATCCGGCAGTGGCAACGCAGTGTGGGTGCCGCCACCAAACGGTGGACTCCAGTTGCGATGACTAATCAGCTGCGGCTGTGTGCGATCTTTGACATCCAGGATGGTCAGACCGCCATCACGCCAGCAGCCGTATGCCGTATCGCCACTGATAATCGCGTGATGCAGTGCATAACGCTTACCTTCAGGCCAGTCTGGTGTTTCACCCTGCGCCTCGTTCATGCCCGGCAACCACCATCGCCCAGCCACTTCCGGTTTACGCGGGTCAGCAAGATCGATAGTGAGGAAGATATAGTCGGTGAAGCCATCGATCAGTGCCGATACATACGCCCAGCGCCCGCCGACATACCAGATACGGTGAATACCAATCCCTTCCAGCGACAGAAAGCCAATTTCACGTGGCTTATCCGGCGTCGAGATATCAAACACCCGTAGTCCGGCACTCCAGCCCTTCTCGCTGACATCACGCACGGTATCGCCAACCGAACGGGTGTAATACACCTTTTCATCGGCGAAACGCACATCAGCAAACAGGTCACGGGCATTAATCACCAGCAGCAGATCGTCATGCGCCTGCAGATGCACATTCCAGGTTCCAGGCGGTGCCGCAACATAACCGACAGCTTTTGGATTCTTTGCATCGCGCACATCGACGATGGAAAAACCCTGCGACACCATATGGCCGATATAAGCAAAACCGCGATGCACCATCAGCTGGACGCCATCCGGGCGTCCGCCCTGGTCGCTGTGGCCGATCAGCCGCATATTGCGGCTGAATTCGGGACGCGGTAACTCAATACTCATAACCGCTCCTTAAAGATTACTTTTTATTTTTCGCTTCCAGCGTCGCGAACCACGGTGCGATAAAGTCTTCGGTCTGGCCCCAGCCTGGGATGATTTTACCCAGTGACGCAACGTTTACCGGGCCTGGCTGGCTGGCCAGCAGTGCCTGTGGAATCGCGGCAGCTTTAAAGTCATAGGTGGCTGGCGTCGGTTCGCCGGCAATCTTGTTCGCCACCAGACGCACGTTGGTTGCGCCAATCAGTTTCGGGTCCACCGCCACACTCACCACCCACGGACTGCCTGCTTCGCGCATCAGTTGCAGATCCTGGTTGGAAATATCGATGCTGTAGAGTTTGATTTCAGTACGACCATTCTCTTTCAGCGCTTTATAAGCGCCCTGGCTGAAAGCATCCCAGGTACCCCAGATAGCGTCAACCTTGCCTTTCGGGTATTTCGCCAGCACCGCGCCGACTTTGTTGGCGGTATCGCCCTGCACATCAGAAGAGACCGCGCCGATGGATTCCAGCTCATGAATGCCTGGATTCTGCTTCAGCAGCGCCTGAGCAGCAGCCTGACGACGTTCCATTGGCGGGAAACCGGCGACCCACAGTCTGATAATATTGGCTTTGCCGTTGAAATCTTTGATTAACTGGCCCAGAGAGTGATTGGTCAGTGAGGCGTCATCCTGCTGCGTCACCGTCACACCCGGGATTGTGCCCGTTACTGCGGTATCGAACACCGACACCGCAATACCCGCATCACTGATACGTTTTACCAGCTGAGTGGCATACGGGTCACGGCCCTGTGACAGAATAATGCCGTCATATTTCTGGCTAATCGCCTGATTCACAAAGTCCTGGAAACGCGCATCATCACCATTACTGAGGAAAGTGCTCACTTTAAAGCCCAGCTTTTTGCCTTCCTGCACCGCGCCTGCGACAAACTGAGTGGTGTTGTCGTCTGAGCCAAGGTTACGGATCACGGCGATGCGGATTGGGCCGTCATGATTAGCAATCGCCGCCGGGATCGGCGCCGGTGTGGCAGCGAAAGCAGGCAGTGCGCTAAACAGTCCTAAAGCCAGTAAAGAGAGCGAAAATTTTTTCATTATAATTCCCTGTCTGATGTGATGGTGGTCGCTGGACAATACAGGCGATCATTGCTTCCAGCGAGCAGTAACCGCGGTGAATAATAACTTGATTTAGCGAATTTTTCACAGCCGCCGCTTAACAGCAATAACTGAAATAGCATAAGATAAAACCAAAAGTTATTAGCCATCTGGATGTCTATATATAACATCGGTTTAATCAGGTTACCAGCGGTCCGTTTTTCTGCAGTACCGCCTCCACGACTTACACACAAGGACTTACCATGAGCAACACAGATATCCGCGTCGTTCCCGGCCCCGCCAACTACTATTCTCATCCCGGCGCACTGTCACGTCTGGGTGAACTGTATAGCGAAGACGCGCTGTCACGTGCGGTCTGGGTCTATGGCGAGCGTGCTATCGCTGCCGCACGACCTTTCCTGCCTGCATCGTTTAACGCGGCAGGTGCGAAACGTTTACTGTTTAAGGGCCACTGCAGCCAGCGTGATGTCGATCATCTGGCACAGGATGCCGGAGCGGATCGCTCCGTGGTCATTTGTGTCGGCGGCGGTGCGCTGCTCGACAGCGCCAAAGCGCTGGCACGTAAACTGGGCCTGCCGCTGGTCGCGATTCCAACCATTGCCGCCACCTGCGCCGCCTGGACGCCGCTTTCGGTCTGGTATAACGATGCTGGCCAGGCACTGCATTTCGAAGTCTTCAATGATGCCAATCATCTGGTGCTGGTGGAACCGCAGATCATCCTTGAAGCACCCATGGAATATCTGCTGGCCGGTATCGGCGACACGCTGGCGAAATGGTACGAGGCGGTGGTGCTGGCACCACAACCTGAGACGCTGCCACTGACTGTGCGACTGGGGATTGATGCCGCACTGGCAATCCGCGATGTGCTGCTGGAAAAAAGTGAAGCGGCGCTGGCAGATCAGCAACGTGGCGAACTGACGCTGGCCTTCCGCGATGTGGTGGATGCCATTATCGCTGGCGGTGGTATGGTCGGCGGGCTGGGCGAGCGTTTCACCCGTATTGCGGCCGCGCATGCTGTCCACAACGGCCTGACCGTGCTGCCACAGACCGACAAATTCCTGCACGGCACCAAAGTGGCGTATGGCATTCTGGTCCAGAGCGCATTGCTCGGTCAGGACGATGTGCTGGCGCAGCTGATTGCGGCTTACCAGCGCTTTAACCTGCCAACCACGCTCGCCCAGCTGGAGGTGGATATTGAGGACCGCGCGGCGCTGGATCAGGTTATCGCTCACACCCTGCGCCCGGTGGAGTCGATTCACTATTTGCCGGTTGAGCTTAATGCGGATACGCTGTACGCGGCGTTTGTCAAAGTGGAAAACGCGGCTCACACAGCCTGAACACCCAGCCAGACGCACGATATTCACTCACAGGAGTTATGATGAGCCAAACAAACGCACAACCTCTGGTCTGGGGACACGGACCGGCGGTATTCGAAATTTTTCTGGAACCAACCTGCCCGTTTTCGGTACGTGCATTCAATAAGCTGGACGCGTTGCTGGCGCTGGTGGGCGAAGACAAGGTGACGGTCAAAATCCGTCTGCAATCGCAGCCGTGGCACCTCTATTCCGGTGTGATTGTGCGCGCTATTCTTGCGGCGTCTACCCTGGCGGAAGGTAAAGCCGCCGCACGTAAAGTGCTGCAGGCGGTAGCCGATCACCGTGAAGAGTTTGAGTTCACCGACCACTGTAGCGGCCCGAATATGGACACCACGCCACAGCAGATTATCGAACGCATCGAGCACTACAGCGGCGTCAGACTGGCGGAAGCCTTTGCCCGCCCTGAACTGCAGAATGACATTAAATGGCACTGCAAATATTCACGCCAGAACGGTATCCACGTTTCGCCAACGTTCCTGGTCAACGGGCTGGTTCAGGCCGATTTGGGCAGTGGCGATGATGTGAGTGTCTGGGCAGAACGCATTCTCGCGTAACCACTAAACATCTTCGACCCACAGACAATAAAAAAACAGGCAACACATAAAGCCTGGATTTCGGGGAAACGTGCCGATGGCTCCGAAGCGGCTTGTCCGCGGAGGACCGCGGCATGGTCGCCCCGATGTATCTCGAACCCACAAATGTTCAGCAACAGGCAACACAAAAAGCCTGGATTTCGGGGAAACGTGCCGGTGGCTCCGCAGCGGCTTGTCCGCGCAGGACCGCGGCATGGTCGCCCCGATGTATCTCGATCAATCAGGCAACGTCACCCCACCCCAAGCGCCGTTTTCACTTCCCTGGCGATTTTCTCCACCTGCGGACCATAAATCACCTGCACATCATGGTCACTGACGCGATTAACGCCATTCGCCCCGGTGGTCATCAGCGTCTGATCCACCACCTCTTTCATCTCCTTCACCCGCACACGTAAACGGGTGAAACAGCAATCGACATCCTCAATATTCGCCTCACCGCCCAGACCACTGATAATCACTTTGGTACGCTCACTGGCATCAACCGGCGCTGCGGCCTCGGCATCGTCAGATTCACGGCCCGGCGTCTCGACATTCAGACGGCGGATAACGAAGCGGAAACTGTAGTAATAGATCGGCACATAAAGCGCGCCCAGCGCAACACTCCACCACCACTGCGTCTTGCTGCCTCCGAGAATGCCAAATACCACCAGATCAATCGCGCCCCCCTGCACATTGCCGATCATCAGATGCATCACGGACATCAGCATAAATGACAGACCACTCAGCAGTGCATGCAGGATATACAGCAGCGGCGAAACGAAAATAAAGCAGAACTCCAGTGGCTCGGTAATCCCGGTGGTAAAAGAGGTCAGTGCACCCGCCAACACCAGCGCCTTCACCCGCTGCTTATGCTCCGGGCGGGCACAATGGTAAATCGCCAGCGCTGCCGCGGGCAGACCAAACATCATCACCGGAATCTTCCCCTGCGCCAGAAAACGCGTGGCCGTGCGAACAATCTCATCAGGAATTAAACCGGGATGAGTCAGTGCGGCATTAAAGATATTCAGCGCACCGACAATACTTTGATTATCCACCGTGGCGATGCCGCCAATCGGCGTAAAACGCACGGTTTCATTGAGAATATGGTGCAGACCGGTCGGGATCAGCAGCCGTTCAAACGTGCCGTAAAGAAACGCGCCATACTGCCCGCTCTTGCCGATCAGCTCGCCGACCCAGGCAATAGCCGCACCAATCGTCGGCCAGACCAGCGCCAGCAGCACCCCGACCAGCGGCAACACCAGCACCGTAACAATCGGCACAAAGCGCCGTCCGCCGAAGAAGCTGATCGCCGTCGGCAGTTGCTGAGTATAAAAATGATTATGCAGCACCACCGTCACCAGCCCGGCAATCACTCCTCCCAGCACGCTCATGTTGTAGGTAAAAATCCCCAGCATCGCGATATATTCCGCCGAGGTCATCATCGCCGTGGTCTGATCCATCCCTGCTTTTTGCAGCGCCTCCGCCGTGGTCGTCGCCGCTGTTAACCCCTGCGCGCCCAGCGTCGCGCTGACGCCGACATGCATGGCAATAAAACCAATCACCGCCGCAAAAGCAGCAGTGGGTTTCTCCGCCTTTGCCAGTCCGATGGCACTGGCGACGGCAAAAAATACCGGCAGATTAGCAAACAGTGCCCCGGCGACCTTGCGGATAAAACCAATAATCAGCTGTGGCGTCTGTAACTGCGCGAAGGCGTCGCCGGTAATCGCCGGATTCTGCAACGCGGCGGCGACACCGAGGAAAATCCCGGCAGCCGCAATCACCGAGATCGGCATCATCAGCGCCTTACCGAAGACATGAACCTGACTGGCTAACTGTTTCATTATCCGCCTCTGGATTATTCTCCAAAAGAATAATTATTAGCCAACAAATTCATTAGCCGCCCTTTATGGCGACGGGAGGGAGAGCAAAACTTGATGGCGGTCACAATTTAACCCGCCCCACGATAAACCGTAACTATCGCACCATTCAGGCAATCAATTAGACAATTTTTGCTAACAGTCGCAGACTTTGCGCGAAAGCGGTAATAATTTATTAACAACTCAGAAACAATACCTGCAGCCATTATGAAATTTAAATCAGCAATTAAACCTTACCAGGCCGCTGCTGGCGGCTGGGGTTCACTGGAAGCCACCACCCGTTTCGTTTTCGACAGTAAGCAAGTACTGAAAAACATGCGCAACCTGATGCGCATGAACAAAGCCAAAGGCTTTGACTGTCCGGGTTGCGCGTGGGGCGATGACAACAAAAGTACCTTCAGTTTCTGTGAGAACGGCGCGAAAGCCGTGACCTGGGAAGCGACCCGTCGTTTTGTCGATGCCGAATTCTTTGCAGCACACAGCGTCACTAAGCTGTACCAGCAGAGCGATTACTTCCTTGAGTACCAGGGACGCCTGACAGAGCCGCTGCGCTACAACCGCGAAACCGACCATTACGAACCGATCAGCTGGGACGATGCCTTCGCGTTAATCGCGCAACATATTAAGGCGATGGATAATCCAGATCAGATGGAGCTGTACACCTCCGGCCGCGCCAGTAATGAAGCCTCATGGCTTTACCAGCTGTTTGGTCGCATGCACGGCAGCAATAACTTCCCTGACTGCTCGAATATGTGCCACGAGGCCAGCGGCAGCGGCCTGAAGCGCAGTATTGGTGTCGGTAAAGGCACCATCCGCCTGCAGGATTTCGATCAGGCTAATGCGATCTTTGTCTTCGGTCAGAACCCGGGCACCAACCACCCGCGTATGCTGCACAGCCTGCGCCACGCTGCCGATCACGGCGCAAAAATCGTCACGTTTAACACCCTGCGTGAACGTGGTCTGGAACGTTTTGCTGACCCGCAAAAGCCGCTGGAAGTGATCACGCCGATGGCCGGCACCATCAGTTCTACCTATTACCAGCCAAATCTCGGCGGCGATATGGCCGCAGTGCGCGGGATGGTCAAAGCGCTGAATGAAACCCATAAAGCACGTGTCGCCGCCGGTGAAAAAGGCCTGTTTGATGAGGACTTTATTGCCGCCAATACGCAGGGCGTTGATGCCTATCTGGCGCAGGTTGAAGCCACAGAATGGGCGAAAATCGAGCAGCAGTCTGGTCTCAGCGAGCAGCAGTTGCGTGAAGCAGCGGCTATCTATCAGAGCGCTGAACGTGTGATTTGTACCTGGGCGATGGGTGTGACTCAGCATAAACACTCGGTCGATACCGTACGCGAGATTGTTAACCTGCAACTGCTGTTTGGCCAGTTGGGTAAACCTGGCGCAGGTCTGTGCCCGGTGCGCGGCCACAGTAATGTGCAGGGTAACCGCACCATGGGTATTGATGAGAAGCCAAGCCAGGCATTCCTCGATGCACTGGGCAATCATTTCGGCTTCGAACCGCCACGCGAAATCGGTCATAACACCGTTGAAGCGCTGGAAGCGATGCTGCGTGATGAGATCAAAGTGCTGATTGCGCTGGGTGGCAACCTGGCCGCCGCCGCACCGGACAGCCCGCGTACCGAAGAAGCACTGCGTCGCTGCGGCCTGACCGTACAGATCAGCACCAAGCTGAACCGCAGCCACCTGGTGCCGGGACGTGTCGATGCGCTGATCCTGCCTACCCTCGGACGTACCGAACAGGATATCCAGGCCAGCGGCCCGCAGTTCATCACCGTGGAAGACTCCTTCAGCATGGTGCACGCCTCAGAAGGCGTGGGTAAACCGATTGCCGACACGCAGCGTTCAGAAACCGCGATTGTGGCCGGTATCGCCAACGCAGTGCTGGGCAGCGACAAACTGGACTGGCTGGATCTGGCGAGTGATTACAACAAAATCCGTGACCATATCGCCGCGACCATTCCGGGCTTTAAAGATTTTAATCAGCAGTGTGAAAAACCGGGTGGATTCTACCTCGGTAACGCCGCGGCGGAATTACGCTTTAACACCCTGAATAACAAAGCACAGTTCAGCGCGGCGGCCCTGCCGGACTCGCTGTTCCCGCAGCTGGGTGACACCGATGTGCCGTTCACCCTGCAGACACTGCGTTCGCACGACCAGTACAACACCACCATTTATGGCCTCGATGACCGTTATCGTGGCGTGTACGGGCAGCGCGAAGTGCTGTTTATTCACCCGGATGATCTGGCGGAACTCGGTCTGCAGGCAGGCGAGAGCGTCGATATCGAAACGCTGTGGAATGACGGCATCACCCGTAAAGTGCACAACTTTAAGCTGGTGTCCTACAACATTCCACGTGGCAACCTGGCAGCCTACTACCCGGAAACCAACCCGCTGGTACCGCTGTCCAGCTACGGTGACATCAGCGGCACGCCGACCTCCAAGTCGGTGCCGGTGAAAATCACCCGCTCGCAGCCGGTTGCCAGCCAGCGCATTGCGTAATATTTGTTCGTTGTAACGGAGAAGAGGGTCTGCCAGTGCAGGCCCTCTTGTTTTTTTGCGCCACGCCACGGGTGGAATCACCGCCCAAAGCGCAATTCACCCTTGCCCGCAGGCGGTTAATCGCGTAAAACTGTCTGCCGCTCTTAGGCCACGAAAATAACTGATTATGTTCCAGGATAACCCGCTGCTCGCGCAGCTTAAAGAGAAGCTCCACTCCCAGACGCCGCGTGTTGAGGGTGTGGTAAAAGGCACAGAAAAAAGCTTCGGCTTTTTAGAAGTCGACGCACAGAAAAGCTACTTCATTCCGCCACCGCAGATGAAGAAAGTGATGCATGGCGATCGCGTAGTTGCCGTTGTGCAGACCGATAAAGATCGCGAAACTGTCGAGCCGGAAAAACTGGTTGAGCCATTCCTGACGCGCTTTGTTGGCCGCGTGCAGAAAAAAGATGACCGCCTGTCGATTGTCCCCGATCATCCGCTGTTAAAAGATGCCATCCCCTGCCGTGCAGAGCGTGGTGTGCAGCACGATTTCCAGGCCGGTGACTGGGCAGTGGCCGAAATGCGTCGCCACCCGCTGAAAGGCGATCGCGGCTTTTATGCCGAACTGACCGAATTTATTGTCACTGCGGATGACCATCTGGCGCCGTGGTGGGTCACCCTGTCACGCCACAATCTGGAGCGTGAAGCACCGGAAGCCAGCGCCAGCGACATGCAGGATGAGCAGCTGACGCGTGAAGACCTGACCGCCCTGTCATTTGTCACCATCGACAGCGCCAGCACCGAAGATATGGATGATGCGCTGTATGTGGAAGAGAATGCCGATGGCAGCCTGAAACTGACCATTGCCATCGCCGATCCGACCGCATACGTAACGCCAGGCAGCGAGCTGGATAACATCGCCGCACAGCGCGCGTTCACCAACTACCTGCCAGGCTTCAATATCCCGATGCTGCCACGCCAGCTGTCGGATGATATCTGTTCCCTGCGCCCTGATGTGCGCCGCCCGGTGCTGGCCTGCCGTGTCACGGTCGCCGCCGACGGTACGCTGGCTGACGATATTCACTTCTTCGCCGCCTGGATCGAGTCGAAAGCCAAACTGGTGTACGACGACGTCTCTGACTGGCTGGAAAACACCGGAAGCTGGCAGCCGCAGTCTGAGGCGATTGCTGATCAGATCCGCCTGCTGCACAAATTATGTCTGGCACGCGGCGAATGGCGTCAGAAGCATGCGCTGGTGTTTAAAGATCGCCCGGACTACCGCTTCCTGCTGGGTGAAAAAGGTGAAGTGCTGGATATCGTCGCGGAACCGCGCCGTATTGCCAACCGTATCGTTGAAGAAGCGATGATCACCGCCAATATCTGCGCCGCTGTCGTGCTGCGCGATAAGCTGGGCTTCGGTATCTACAACATTCACCTCGGCTTTGACAGCGTCAACGCTGAACAGGCTGCGGCGATTCTGGCAACCAACGGTGTGACAGTCGATGCCACCGCGATTACCACGCTGGAAGGCTTCCGTAACCTGCGCCGCGAGCTGGATGCCCTGCCGACGCAGTTCCTCGACAGCCGTATCCGTCGTTTCCAGTCATTCGCGGAAATCAGCACCGAACCCGGCCCGCATTTCGGCCTTGGCCTGGAAGCGTATGCCACCTGGACCTCACCAATCCGTAAGTTCGGCGACATGGTCAACCATCGCCTGCTGAAAGCGATTATCAAAGGTGAAGAGATTGCCCGTCCGGCCGATGACGTCACGGTAAGAATGGGTGAGCGTCGCCGTCTGAACCGCATGGCGGAACGTGATGTGGGTGACTGGCTCTACTCCCGCTTCCTGCAGAAATCGGCAGGCACCGACATCCGTTTCAGCGCGGAGATTATCGATATCTCACGCGGTGGCATGCGTGTGCGCCTGCTGGATAACGGCGCAGTGGCCTTTATCCCGGCACCGTTCATTCACGCAGTACGTGATGAAATGGTCTGCAGCCAGGAAACCGGCACCGTACAGATCAAAGGCGAAGTGGCGTATCGCGTCACTGACGTGATTGACGTCACCATCGCTGAAGTCCGCATGGAAACGCGCAGCATCGTGGCGCGCCCGGCGGCATAACGCTTTACCTCTGCGGGATAACGGTCGTTATCCCGCACTCTCCGCTCTTCCTGTTTTTCTCTGCCTGAAAACGTATAAAACTTCACATTTTTCCAACCATTTACTATCGCTAACAAAGTTTTACATTATGTTTAAGTCGTGACTTCCTTGCAGTTTCCGTTGGTTCAACAAGGAGTATGTGATGAAAAACGTCAAAACCGTGGCGATATGGTTAGCCGTGGCGTTACTGGGCGCGTTTGCCTTTGGCATGCTGGCGCTCAGTCGTGGTGAACCGGTCAACGCTGTGTGGCTGGTGGTGGCAGCGGTATCCTGCTACAGCATTGCTTACCGTTTCTACAGCCTGTTTATCGCGCGTAAAGTGTTTGAACTGGACGACCGACGCCGCACTCCGGCGCTGCGGTTAAATGACGGCCTGGACTATGTCCCCACCAATCGCTGGGTACTGTTCGGGCATCACTTCGCGGCGATTGCGGGGGCAGGACCGCTGGTTGGCCCGATTCTGGCGGCGCAGATGGGCTTTCTGCCGGGCACCATCTGGATTCTGGTTGGCGTGATGCTGGCGGGCGCAGTGCAGGACTTCCTGGTGCTGTTTATCTCCACCCGCCGCGATGGCCGTTCGCTGGGCGAAATGGCGCGTCAGGAACTGGGCCATTTCGCTGGCGTGGTCACCATGCTTGGCGCACTCGGCGTGATGATCATTATTCTCTCCGCGCTGGCGCTGGTGGTAGTGAAAGCACTGGCCAACAGTCCGTGGGGGCTGTTTACTATCGCCGCGACCATTCCGATTGCACTGCTGATGGGCGTCTATATGCGCTTCCTGCGGCCCGGGAAAATCGCTGAAGTGTCGATTATCGGCTTTGTGCTGATGATGGCAGCGATTGTCTACGGTGGCGATATCGCCCAGCATCCTTACTGGGGGCCATTCTTCACCCTGAAAGGCACCTCGCTGACGCTGGTGCTGGTGATTTACGGTTTTGTCGCCTCCGTATTGCCAGTCTGGTTGCTGCTGGCACCGCGTGATTATCTCTCCACCTTCCTGAAAATCGGCGTGATCATTGGCCTCGCCATCGGCATCGTCTTTGCCGCACCGGAAATGAAGATGCCGGCGATTTCGCGCTTTATTGATGGCAGTGGTCCGGTGTTCTCCGGCGCGCTGTTCCCGTTCCTGTTTATCACCATTGCCTGTGGCGCGATTTCCGGCTTCCATGCGCTGGTTTCCAGCGGCACCACGCCCAAACTGGTGGAACGCGAAAGCCATATCCGCTTTATTGGCTACGGTGCGATGCTGATGGAGTCGTTTGTCGCCATTATGGCGCTGATCTGTGCTTCGGTGATTGATCCTGGCGTTTACTTCGCCATGAACTCTCCGGCGGCGCTGATTGGCACCACGGTGGAGAATGCCTCGCAGGTGATTAACAGCTGGGGCTTTATCATCACCCCGGAAGCGCTGACCGCCATCGCTAATGATGTGGGTGAAGCGTCAGTCCTTTCCCGCGCGGGCGGCGCACCGACGTTTGCAGTCGGTATGGCGCATATCATTACTGAGATCTTTAATAATCGCTCGATGATGGCGTTCTGGTATCACTTCGCCATTCTGTTTGAAGCACTGTTTATTCTCACCGCCGTGGATGCCGGGACGCGCGCCTGTCGTTTTATGGTGCAGGACCTGGTGGGCACCGTGGTGCCATCGCTGGCGAACAACCGCTCCTGGCTGGGCAATCTGGCGGGTACCACCGTCGCAGTGGCGGGCTGGGGCTTCTTTGTCTATCAGGGCGTGGTCGACCCGCTGGGCGGTATTAACACGCTGTGGCCGCTGTTTGGTATTGGTAACCAGATGCTGGCATCGATGGCGCTGATCCTCGGCACCGTGGTGCTGTTTAAGATGAAAAAACAGCGCTATGCCTGGGTCACCATTCTGCCGACGGTCTGGCTGTTTATTACCTCGATGACGGCAGGCTGGCAGAAGATTTTCCACGAAAAACCGGCCATCGGTTTTCTGGCGCAGGCCAGACGTTTTGCTAAAGGGATCGAAGAGGGTGTGGTGATCGCCCCGGCAAAAAGCGTGGCAGATATGCAGACCATTGTGATGAGTAACCAGATTAACGCGGTGCTGTGCGGCTTCTTTATGCTGGTGGCGGTCACAATGCTGGTTTCGGCGTTCTTTGTCATTCGTCGCGCGTTACAAAGTAATGTGCCGACCGCACATGAAGCCGACATTTCGCTGCATGAAGAGGAAAAACAGGCCTGATATCCCGGGAAAATCCTGCGGCGGGTGCTGTCCGGCCGCAGGATTTTCCGCCTCACTTCACCCGGCCAGCCCGGTATCACCCAGCGCCGGACGCGGGGTGATAATAAGATGGAAGCGACGTTTACCCTCGTCGATCATCAGCCCGCTGCGGGTGTCCTGGTGAAAATTCAGCCGAGAGAGAGCTACCCGCTCCCAGCCACCGCCACCGCCGATAATCTGATTATCAAAGCCAATCGCCTGACCTGGCTGGCTGATAATCATGGCGTGCACCATCGCAGCGTGGCGCACCCCGTCAGTTTCATACTGTTCAGTGAGTAACAGATGTGCACCGGCAGGCGCGCTTAGCAGTTCGCGATAGCTGCGAATTAACTGCGAACCGTCAGCCAGTAACGTCTGATAACGGTCTGGCGCAAGCGATGAAATCAGTGTTTTCATCCGGTTCAGCGTCATCGCCCCGCTTTTCTGGTAAAGCTGAATCAGCGCCCCCCAGCCGCTGTCACCCTGCGGATAAAGGCCACGCTGCCAGTTGGCGGGATGCGCGGCATACATCTCCGCCTGTTCCAGTACCAGACTATTCTCCAGCGACCAGCGCGTCTGCGTCAGGCGCGTGACAACAGCGGGCGGTGGCACAGTGGTCTGCTGTGCGATCATTCTGAATTTGCGGGCGTTGACCTCGACCACAAAACCTGACTGCGCATCCTGACGCCACGGCAGCGTCGCCAGATAATGTTTTTCCCAGCCAAGTTGCCCGCCAATCAGATGATTACTGAGCCCGACCGCCGCGCCCTCTTCCACCATGATCATGGCATGGCAGAGCGGCGGCTCACCGGGACCCGCGCTCATATCCAGCAGCGCAATACGGGCGCCGGGTTCAATCGCCTTGATATCGTCCAGACTGGACACCACCCGCGGCGAGTGAGCCACAAACTGGGCATAATTATCTGCCGCCGTGTGTTCCCGTAAGCTGGCCGCCGCTTCTGCCGTAATCTGTCCGCTCTCCGCCTGCAAATCAATAATGGCCAGCCACGGCTGGTAATATTTATATTTCGCTGCCTGCAGCGACGGCTCCAGATCGGGGAAAAAAGCATAGCCATTCGCCAGTTCCAGCGTCTGGTTCACCGCGGGCACATTTTCCGCCAGTAACGGACTTACCGGAATCGGTTTATCCAGCAGATTGCAGAAGATCTCACGGATATCCTCCACGTCTTCTTCCGGCGCAAGCACAAAGCGCAGCGCGGCGACCGGCAGCGTGGTCGCCAGGCGGTGATGACTGTCAATCTGCGACGGGATGCGGCTGCGGTCCAGCCCCAGAATCAGCGGCACAAGGTAAGTGACATCAGGCGATTTTAGCGGATGTTCGTCCATTTTCGCCGCGACGGGCTGAATGCTTTGTTCCAGCCAGTGGTGATTTCTCTGCAGAGCGGCAAAACGCTTTTTCACCCGCTGGCTGTCGCTGACGTTACTGTAGCCACTGTAACGTTCATCAACCTGCGGAGCGTAGAGTTTGCTGGCTTGCGCCGCCAGCCCGGCGTCCACCAGTTGCTGTGGTGTATACCCCTGAATACGCTCATCGCGCATCTCATCCGCCTCAGCGGCGAAATTGAACAGCGTGATATTTCCCTGGTTATCGCTGCTGATACCGCGTAAATCGATACCTGCCAGCACAATATTCGTCAGAGGAAGGCTGACCGGCTGTTTACTGATGGGACGGGAAATAAAGGTATGTAACACGTTCCCCAGCGAATCCAGTTCGGCCACCATCTGACGGGAAAACAGATGAGACAGCTTTAAACTGAGCGAATCACTGACGGCAATTTTACTGGCTTTCGCCGCTTCTTCGATCTGCCAGCGCCAGATGCGCTGCACTTCGGCGACCTGCCGCTGGGCAAGGCGTTCCAGCGCCGTTTTCGCCACCACTTTTTTCACCCAAAACGGCCGGATGGCAGCAGTATTAATAAAAGAGACCAGCTGTAAGGGGTGCCCCGACATTAACGACGTTAATTTCGCTTTAACCTGCTGCATATTGCGGAACCATTCGACGTCAATCGCCATATCCTTATTATCAGGCAATGTCGCGATATGGCTGCGCCAGCGATCTTCCCCCGTAATGGCCTGCCCGCGCCAGCGGTTGTCCGAAAAACTGACTTCAGAGCAATCAATAATAATATCTTCCGTCTCGGCGTAGAGCGAACCCCGTTCCGGGGCGGGCGATTTCACCCGCACCACATAATATTTGCGCGGTTTACGGTCAGCCAGGCTGCTCCATAACGAGACTTCACCAATATCAGCCTGGTAAGCATGCTTTTGCATATACTGCCGCACCATCTCCGGCAGGCGTTTATTGTCTTTCAGCACCACTGCGGGGTCGGGCATGCCTTTCATTTCAGACTGCAATAATGTCGTCAAATCACCAAAGTCCTGAGTGACTTTTCTGACGGGGGCCGGGGCTTTGATATCAATAAACGGAAAATCATATTGCCTGGATGCAGGCGTGGTGGCATCCACGGATAATTCCAGTGAACGGTAAATAAAGCGCGTATAAGCGCCATGGAAGCGTTTCGCATAACGTGCAATCGCGTTTCTTATCGCCTCAGGTAACTGGCGATAGGTCAGCCTGATGGGTTTGCCTGCCTGGTGAAATAAGCCAACAATCACGCGCGAGGCATATTTATTCAGCATTGCGCTCACGGCTTCGCCAAACAGACTGAGCACGGCTTCAATATTGGCTCTGATGACATCCTCGGTTCTGTCACTGTAAGCCCCTTCAATCAGTTTCGGCAGGGTAATTCCGGACACGGTCAGCGTGGCACCCGTTTTCCAGTTACTGATGCTGTTATACAACATGGCGCTGGCGGAACGTGTTGTCTGGGCAGAAACAAAAGCCGGAGGCAGCACGTAGAGATGTATCAGTGTCACGATAGTGGTGAATAATTCAACGGTATAACTGAGTATGATTTCTCTGTCAGAGCGGAACAGCGTATCCACCTCCGCCAGCAAGAGTGCCACGAAGTTATTCAGCAGCGAATTTTCCAGCAGATCGCTATGTTTCAGCGAAAAAACATTCTGGCTCGCGGAGCCGAGAATAATCCGGTATTCATGCCCGAAGCGGGTGAAACGATTTTTATTATGTTTCCGGGGATTAATCACCAGCTGATTATCGATGATGGTTTCATTCTGGTAAGTCTGCCGCCCGTTGATCGGCATACTCTTTGCCATCAGTGCAACAAAGTCGCTGGCTTTGCCAGCATCATAGAAGCGAATCGTCTCACCTGCGCTGATCTGCACCGGAAATACCTGCCTGTCCCACAGAGAAATGATTAGCCCCTCATGCCTGTCAGTATCGACGGCGAGATAAACAACGTTATGCAGCGCATACTCATGCCAGATCACCTGTGAATAGCGATCTTCAGCGACCGCCTGACTAATCTACCCGGCGCTAAAATAGGTTTTTTCCGCTTTAATTTTCTCCAGATAATCGTCCACCACTTTATTCAGCTGAGTACGCATCAGCACTTTCATCCCCACCCGCACGTCAGGATCGGCAAGTTTTTCTTTTAACCCCGCGCCATATTGCCGTTCGAGGTCGAGGCTTGTGATGTCATCAATCAGTTTTGCGCTGAAATCGGCAGGAAAACGCAGCACCAGCTGATTCGGCTTAAAACTGCCACGCAAATGTTCCCGGGCCGTAATCTGTCGTAATGTGTAGTTACCCACCCGCTGCCAGCGACCATCATACTGGCGCTCCCCCAGCGGTGGATTATGCAACCCGGGATGGGCGGGCATATTGACCCCGACGCCGATCAGCGTCGAACTGTTGTAACCGCGGTTCGCCAGCCCATGCTCGCGGAGCAACGTATCAACTTTGTTGTCATGCCATTGCGTGATATTAAATAACCCCAGCGAAGCGTTTAAGCGGGCAAACATCTGCAGCGTATTTTCCTGCCCTTCCCGCACCAGGCGTAACGCCAGCCGGTAAACTGCGGCACGGTTGTGCGGCGCTTCCGGGTCCAGCCGCGTATTGTTGTGATATTCCGCCATCGGCCTGGCGCTGAGATAATCATCGATGGCTGTGCGATACGCGCTGCTCCAGCCGGGTGAGCTGTTCAGCGTGAAGGTGGTGTGTTCTGCCTGCTCCTGCCGGACAATATCCAGCGCTTCAGCCAGCGGCATTTCCATATCCCAGATCTCACGTTTGTCGCGCGTCGAGAGCAGCAGGCGCTGACGCTGATGAAGCAGTTCCAGCAACTGGGCGCAGAAGTTCACCTCGATGATTTCGGCACCGGTTACTCGTCGCTGTCACAGCTGGCGCGCGTGCCCATCAACGCGATTAAACTCGATCAAAGTTTTGTGCGCGATGTGACCAGCCAGCAGGTATCGCAGTCGCTGGTGCGCGCGATTGTCGCCGTCGCCCGGGCACTGGATCTGCAGGTGATTGCCGAAGGTATTGAAACCCGTGAGGAGCTGCAGTTTGTGCAGGAAAATGGAGCGGATATTATCCAGGGCTACTACTACGCCAGGCCAATGCCCGTCGCTGAATTCGAGCACTGGCTGGCGCATTACAAGGTTAAAAAATAGTTAGCTGGCTTTGCGCAGCTGCGCGCTGTGGCGATTCTGCAACTGAACCAGCCGTTCCATATATGCCAGGTCTTTTGCTTCCAGCGTAAAGACAAAATCGACCCAGTCTTCGGTAATGTCCATCAGTTCTGCACGCGTCAGCTGTAATACCCGCTGACGCGCCTTTAACATTGCCCTGACGCCATTCAGTTTTGGCTTCAGTGTATCGATTAAGGTGCGCGTGGCGCGATAACCGTCCCCCGGCTGAAACAGGCGATCCACCAGCCCGCGCTGTTCAAACCATTCTGCAGTATGCGACTCCTCTTCGCAGATTAACTCCTCTGCCAGCTTCATCCCCGCGCGGCGTGCCACCAGCGAGTAGCCCCCCATGCAGGGAAACAGATTAAAGGCGATCTCCGGAAATCCCATGCGCGCCGTGTTTTGCGCCAGAATAAAGTGATGCGCCAGCGCCGCTTCGAAACCGCCGCCCAGCGCACTGCCCTCAATCATCGCCATGGTCACTGCACCGGTATCAAATCCCCGGGCGGCGGCATGGATACAGTCGACACAGGCACGGGCATAAGAGCGCAATGTTTCACGCCGACCATTTTTAATCGCGTCGACGAAGAAACTGAGATCACCGCCGGTATTAAACATCGATGGCACCAGCGAACCGGTTACCCAGAAATCGACGGGTAACCCGCTGCGCTGTGCGGCATAACTCAGATTCATTATTTCTTCTATCAGGGCGTGGTTGAAGCAGGGTCGCGGTTCGGCCCGCAACAGCATCCACATGGTACGACGATCTTCTTCGTAGTAGGCAGCCAGCTGTCTGGTGGTTCCGGTTTCGGTAAAAAGACGGCATGTCGCCTGATTGATTACGCTCATGATCTAACCCCTTGATTATAAGATGCGTTATACGCACCTTTAGCGTAATCCAGAGTCAGACTTCACTACCTGCGGCCGATGATGATTTAAGATAAAATCCCTTTCTCATCCCGGCCTTGCGGCCGGGAATACGTGGAACAGCGTTATTTTATGGCTGCCGTTTGTTGCGCCGACGCTTTAGCGGCTTTAACACGTTTCGAGTAAACCGCAGTCAGAATCGGAACCAGAATCGAGGTGACAATCACCGAGGTGGCAACCAGTGCGGTTGCAGCCGGTGCGACCGGTTTAAACTGCGGCACCATCTCTGCAATCAGCACTGGCGTCGCCACCGCAGCACCCGCCGAGCTGGAAGCAGCGATGCCCGCCGTACCATCGCCACCGCCAATCAGCCGGTCAGCAAGAATCAATGGAATACCGGTCACCACAATCACCGCGACACCCAGCATAATCCCCAGCAGGCCGGTCTGGGCGATTACCGCCAGGTTAATGGTGTTGCCGAGCGCGAAAGCGAAGAACGGGATCAGCGTCTGCACGGCTTTGCTGAAGAACTCGCGCAGTTCCGGGTCGAGGTTGCCGAGGGCAAAACCGACAAGGAACGGCAATACTGCGCCAACAAAGACATGCGGTTCAAACGACGCGATACCCGCCGTGCCCAGAATCACCATCGTCATCAGCGGCCCGGACTCCAGCGACATCAGCACAAAGGCCCCCGCCTCTTCTTTAGTGCCATACTGCTGCATGATCGAGGCATAGAGACCACCGTTGGTCATATCCATTGCCGCCACCAGCGCCAGGGTGGAGAGTCCCGCCAGCATCCCCACTTCAAAACCATTCTCCGGAATCAGCCGTGATGCAATGGCTGCCACTATCCAGGCAACAGCAATTTTGGTCACCACCAGCGTGCCTGATTTACGTAATACCGTCCCCGTCGCGCTGAGCTTGATTGATGCCCCCATGCAGAAGAACCATACCGCAAGGATCGGCACCGTACCGGTCATCAGTCCGTTAGTGAACGATCCAAAGTATTTTCCCGAGTCTGGGGCAAACGTGTGCACCACCGCGCCAATGAATAGCGGAATCAGCATCATTCCGCCGGGAACTTTATCTATTGCTCTTTTAATGTGCATGTTGTTTTTCGCCTGCAAAGAGAAAAATGGGTGTTCGCTTCTGCCCTCTGGGCAAGTGGCTGCAACATAGCGTGAAAGAGTACCCAGAAAAGTGATCTCTTCGATCTTTTTGAAACACTGTTTTATATTTATAGGTAAATTATTTCATTTAATTGAACTGAACAGGGTATCTGGCCGCTGCGCGGGTGCCAGAAACAGAAAAGGCGGCACATGTGCCGCCCTGAAAAATCGGAAATGCAGAGGAGATTATTTCTGCCCGTACCAGGCATTGGCGCCATGTTTACGCAGATAGTGAGTGTCCAGTAACGCCTGCTGCATCTGCGGTAAACCCGGCGTCAGATGCTGACTGTACAGCCCCATATAGGCTACCTCTTCCAGTACCACTGCTTTATACACTGCTTCCTGTGCATTTTTTCCCCAGGCAAAGGGACCGTGAGAGTTCACCAGCACCGCCGGAATCGACAGCGGCTCGATGTTTTTGTCCTTCAGGGTTTCAATAATCACCTGCCCGGTATTCCATTCATAATCGCTGAGGATTTCATCGTCGCGCATCAGCCGCGTACAGGGAATATCCCCGTAAAAATCATCCGCATGCGTGGTGCCCCATGCCGGAATATCACGCCCGGCCTGCGCCCAGATAGTGGCGTGGCGCGAATGGGTATGCACAATACCGCCGATTTCCGGCCAGGCCAGATACAGGGCACGATGGGTCGCGGTATCTGATGACGGGCGTTTATCTCCCTCGACCACTTCACCGCTGGCCAGATCGACCACCACCATATCCTCTGCCTGCATCTGCTCGTAGCTGACACCGGAAGGTTTGATCACCAGCAGTCCCGAAGCACGATCAATGGCGCTGACATTCCCCCAGGTAAACGTCACCAGTCCGTAGCGCGGCAGCGCCAGATTCGCTTCGAGCACCTGTTGTTTCAGATCTTCCAGCATCGCCAAATTCTCCACCATTAACTGTTGTGGCTATTCTGGTGGCGGGCAGGCGCGCGGAGTATGGAGCGGATCGCTGTATCAGGGGTAGAAAGCTGCTCTTAGCGTGATTTTACGAGGTGAATTGAAATTTTTTACCCTGCCGCCTGCATAGCCGCAAACAGGGAAGACCAACTATACTTAAAGCGTTACCTCTGTAAGTAACAATAAAGGAGAAGTGATTATGTCTGTTAATGCCAAACGAATTGCCACGGCACTGCTGGCCGCGACGCTGGTGATGTCACTGAGCGCCTGCGGACACTGGTCTAAACGCGATCGTAATACCGCCATCGGCGCAGGTGTTGGTGCGGTAGGCGGTCATGTGCTGACCAATGGTAGCGGCCTCGGCACCCTCGGCGGCGCCGCTGTCGGTGGTATCATTGGTCATCAGGTCAGCAAATAAGCCCGATAAAAACAGTCTGACTCTGCATCGCTCATCTACAGACAACAAGGCCGCGATCATCGCGGCCTTATTCTGTTAACCACCTGCCAGTTTGACTTTCATCCCTTTGGCTTCCAGCAAACTTTTTAGCAGGTCGCGTTTATCGCCCTGAATCTCGATAACACCCTCTTTCAGCGCACCACCGCAGCCGCATTTTTTCTTCAGCTCTGCCGCCAGTTTCGCCAGTGCATCATCATCAAGATCGATACCGCTAATCAGGCAAACGCCTTTTCCTTTGGGGCCGCTGGTCTGGCGCTGGATGCGCACGATACCGTCGCCTTTCGGCCGTTCCGCTTTCTCTTTTGGCTGTTCAATTCGTCCGCTTTCGGTGGAATAGACCAGACGGCTGTTATCGTCGCCCATTTATGCCTCCTGCAGTGAAGCCAGAATCGATTGCAGGGTTTGCGCCGGGTCGGCGGATTGCGTCACCGGACGGCCAATCACCATATAGTCGACACCCGCCTGCTGTGCCTGCTGTGGCGTCATAATGCGGCGCTGATCGTCAGCCGCGCTGCCCGCTGGGCGAATGCCTGGCGTCACCAGTTTAAACGGCTGGCCCAGCGCGGTTTTGAAGCGCACCGCTTCCTGCGCGGAGCAGACCACCCCATCCAGGCCGCAGTCACGGGTCAGACGCGCCAGACGCTCGGCGTGATCTGCGGGTGACAGGTCGATACCGATATCGCGCAAATCCGTCTCATCCATGCTGGTCAGCACGGTCACGGCAATCAGCAACGGTGCATCCTTACCGAACGGCGTCAGCGCTTCGCGGGCAGCGGACATCATCCGCGCCCCGCCACTGGCATGAACGTTGACCATCCACACGCCCAGGTCGGCTGCAGCGGCGACAGCATGCGCCACGGTATTGGGAATATCATGAAACTTCAGGTCGAGAAACAGTTCAAAACCGCGCTGCTGTAAATCACGCACCAGTTGCGGACCAAACAGCGTGAACATCTCTTTGCCCACTTTCAGGCGACAGGAGGCCGGGTCAATACGGTCGACAAAGGCCAGCGCGAGATCGCGATCGGCATAATCCAGCGCGACAACAATCGGCGAATCGGTAACAGTGCGAACTGAAGACATAACAGGACTCCTCTGACAGTGGGGCACCGGCGCGGCGCAATCGACAAACGGCAAGCATTCTACTCGCGCCAGCGGCAAGTTTACAGCGCCAGCCGCCAGTTTCTGCTCTTTACCGCAAAAGCGCACAATTCCCCCTGCCTGACACGGGCAGCACGTTGCTGCATCGATCACCGGTGACGGACATTAATAGTATGTTGTAACTAAAGTGGGCATTAAAAAAATTCCCGTTGCCGGGAATCTTCATCTGCGTTACTGGCCATCCAGCCCGCGAATCGGCTTCACCGACGACCACGCACGACAGGACGGGCAATGCCAGTACAGCGCATGGGCGGTAAAACCACATTTATGGCAGCGGTAGCGCGGTTTGGTACGGATTTGCTCTCCGACCATATCACGTAACGCCATCAGGCTCTCTTTGGCGCGGCCATCTTCGGCTTCATGCAGGTGGAAGTCCATCAGGCGATGGAATACACGCAACGTGGGATGGCGCTGCAGCTGGCGCGTGATATAGCCCTGCGCAATGTCGGAACCGTCATTACGCTCGATAATTTCCGCCAGATACAGCTCCGCCTGCGCGCCGG
The DNA here is from genome assembly GCF_965644245.1 of Erwinia sp. V71. Taxonomy (NCBI): domain Bacteria; kingdom Pseudomonadati; phylum Pseudomonadota; class Gammaproteobacteria; order Enterobacterales; family Erwiniaceae; genus Erwinia; species Erwinia sp. V71. The sequence continues at coordinate 6,943 of NZ_CBFFRK010000048.1, read as the reverse complement.
TATTCTCTTCCACACAGCGTTGCAGGTAATCAGCCCAGGCCTGCGGCTGATTCAGTCGCTGATAACACAGCTCCAGCATTTCCAGTGTTTCACTGACCAGCTCTTTATCCTGCTCAATAACCCGCTGCAAATGGCTGACCGCTTTCGCGTCCTGCCCCTGCGCCATCAGAATGCGGCCCATCATGATCGACACGCGCGCACTGTTGCGATCGGCGGCTTCGGCTTTTTTCAGCAGGCCGAGGGCGCGCTCCAGATCATCAATACTCAGCGCCTGCAATGCCAGCTCACAATAGAAATGGGCGATCTCCATTTTCTGGCGATCTTTACCCAGCTTCACCAGCCGCTCCGCGACATCAATCGCTTTCTGCCAGTCGCTGGTCGCCTGATGGATCAGCAGCAGCTGCTGCAGCGCACTGACGCGGAAATCAGTTTCATCGATCAGCTGCGCGAACATATCTTCGGCACGGTCATACATCCCCGCCGCCATATAGTCGCGCCCCAGCTGCTGCACTGCCAGCAGCCGCTGATCATAGGTCAGCGATGCACTTTCCATTAATGACTGATGAATACGAATGGCGCGATCCACTTCCCCGCGCGAGCGGAACAGGTTACCAAGGGTCAGATGCGCTTCAACCGTCCCGCTGTCCTCTTTCAGCATATCGAGGAACAGATCAACGGCTTTATCCTGCTGGTTTGACAGTAAAAAGTTTACGCCCGTCACGTAATCCCGTGACAGGCGGCTTGCTTCCTGTTGCTTGTCCTGTTGTGCACTGCGCCGTCCCATATACCAGCCATAGGCGGCGGCAACGGGCAGTAACAGAAACAGCAGTTCTAACATGGGAGATTATTCCTTGACGGCAGGAGACGCGGGCGTGGTCGCCGCTGTATCCGACTCCCCCAGCTGCTGCTGAAGACGCTTCAGTTTGCGCTGTGAATTCGCCAGTGCAACCCGCACGCGCAGCCAGAACAATCCACAAATCGCCCAGCCAAGCAGAAAACCGATAGCAAACAGCGTGGCCAGCAACGTGGAGAGACGATACTCACCCGCCGCCAGTAAATAGTTGAAAGAGACGACCTGATCGTTATGTGCGCCCAGCGTCACCGAGATAACGAACACCACCAAAACCAGTAAAAAAATCAGCAAATATTTCACATTTCGTCCCGTAATTTGGTGTTAACCAAAGAATTATGCCAAAAAAAACGGCCGGATGCTGCATGTTCTTCAGCACACCTGTAAAGGTTATGGGGGCGCAGACATCCTTTTACAATCATCACGATGGATCATTTTCGCGCTGACGTATCTCCTGCTGCTCCTGTGGCGGAATGGTCAGCGGGCCGCAGACACGCTGCGCCAGCCAGGTCGCCAGCGTCACCAGCAGCCAGCTAATCAGCGTCGCCACCACCAGATCGCGCGGCCAGTGCATCCCCAGCAACAGGCGGCTGCCCATCACACCAGATGCCCATAGCATCAGCACCACCACCGTTTTCACATGGCGACGCGGCCAGAGTAATCCCACGCTCAGCAACGCCCAGCTGGCAGCAAACATGGTATGACCGGAAGGAAACGCAAAGCCGGTCTCAAACGCCCAGTGCCGTTTCAGCCAGTCCGGCAGCTGAGTATCATACGCCAGCAGCTGGGTGACCATGGCGCTGCGCACCTTGCGTTTCTGCTGGTAAAACGTCTCGTCATCCATGCCGTGGTTTTTCTCCAGCCACACCACATAAGGACGCGCTTCCTGCACCTGATCTTTAATAAATGATTTGGTGTACTGCCCGGCCATTATCGCGGCCACCATGATCACCAGCAGAAAAATGGCGGCACGCAGCCGGAAGCGCAGGCACCATAAAAACCAGGCGCAGAGAATGGCGCTGGTGATAATGCCCCACGGACGGGTTACCGTCTCCGTCACCCAGAATAGCAGCCGCAATCCCCAGCCGCTGGCTTCCGGCTGCCACTGCCAGCCGGTCATCCAGACACCCAGTGGCATAATCAGTAATAACAGCGCCCCCAGGGCCGTACGTTTGGCAATCTCTAGCATGATTCTCCCTGGCAAGTTGTCTGATTTGTCATAACTTCCGACTAAAAATTAATAAGCTAACTATCAGGTTGCTTATCGTGCTTTTGTGCATTTAAATTAGCGCAATTCTGAGAATGAACCTGACAATTATGGCAAAATAGTCGGGTTGTTTTGAATCATTTTGCCAGACTCATGATATATCGCTGGGTCTGACGTGAAGTACGCGGAGAGTCACATGCAGCTTAAACGGGTGGCAGAAGCCAAACTGCCAACGCCATGGGGAGATTTCCTGATGGTTGGTTTTGAAGAACTGGCAACCGGACATGACCATGTCGCTTTGGTTTACGGCGATATCACCACTCACGATCCGGTACTGGCACGCGTGCATTCCGAGTGCCTGACGGGCGACGCGCTGTTCAGTCTGCGTTGCGATTGTGGTTTCCAGCTGGAAGCCGCGCTGAATACGATTGCCGAAGAAGGCCGTGGCGCCCTGCTCTATCATCGCCAGGAAGGACGCAATATCGGTCTGTTAAACAAGATCCGCGCCTACGCGCTACAGGACAAAGGCTACGACACCGTCGAAGCCAACCATCAGCTGGGTTTTGCCGCGGATGAGCGCGATTTCACCCTGTGCGCCGACATGTTTAAACTGCTGGGCGTGAATGAAGTGCGTCTGCTGACCAACAATCCACGGAAAGTGGAAATCCTCAGCGAAGCGGGTATCAATATTGTTGAGCGCGTGCCGCTGGTGGTGGGCCGTAATCCTAACAATGCGCACTATCTCGATACCAAAGCAGCGAAGATGGGTCATCTGCTGCCAAAAGAGTAAGTCGCTGGCAGTTCCCCTCCCTAACCCTCCCCCACACCGTGGGGGAGGGAATCAGAACGGTTTTCAGACTGACCTTCTCCCATCGGTGGAGAAAGGTCTGTAACCGTTTTAATCCCGCAGCATATTACGAATCACGTAATGCAGAATGCCGTCGTTGCGGTAATAAGTCAGCTCATTGCCGGTATCGATACGGCAGCGGGTGTTCAGTACCTCCTGACGCCCATCCGCGCGTGTCAGCGTGACATTCACCTCACCACCGGGCGTTAGTTGCTGCAGGTTTGCCACATCAATCTGCTCGTCCCCGGTCAGATTCAGTGTCTTGCGCGTTACGCCCTGCGGAAACTCCAGTGGCAGGATCCCCATGCCAATCAGATTGGAACGGTGAATACGTTCGAACGATTCCGCAATCACGACACGCACGCCCTGCAGGCGCGGCCCTTTCGCCGCCCAGTCGCGGCTGGAACCCGAGCCATACTCCTTACCGGCAATCACCGCCAGCGGCACACCTTCCTCTTTATAGCGCATCGCGGCATCGTAAATCGCCAGCTGCTCGCCACTCGGTATATGGCGGGTAATGCCCCCTTCCACGCCGGGCACCATTTCATTGCGGATACGGATATTGGCGAAAGTCCCGCGCATCATCACTTCATGGTTGCCGCGCCGGGAACCATACGAGTTGAAATCAGCCCGTTCGACACCGTGCTGCAACAGGTAGCGTCCGGCAGGGCTTTCCGCTTTGATACTCCCCGCCGGGGAGATATGGTCAGTGGTGACCGAATCACCCAGCATCGCCAGAATCCGTGCGCCGCGAATATCTTCCACCGGCTGCGGTTCCACGTCCATCTCGTCGAAGAATGGCGACAGACGAATATAGGTCGAGCTGTCGTCCCAGTCATAGGTGGCTGCTTCACTGACTTTAATCTGCTGCCACTCCAGGGTGCCGGCGAACACTTCTGCATACTCTTTACTGAACATATCGGTCGAGACCTGCTGTACCGCCGCGGCAATCTCTTCCGGCGATGGCCAGATATCGCGTAAGTAAACCGGTTTTCCTGCGTGGTCAGTGCCCAGCGCATCGGTTTGCAGATTAATCTTCATATTCCCCGCCAGCGCATAGGCCACCACCAGCGGCGGCGACGCCAGCCAGTTAGTTTTTACCAGCGGATGAATGCGTCCCTCAAAGTTACGGTTACCGGACAACACGGCACCGACGGTGAGATCGCCCTGTTTAATCGCCTGCTCAATCACCTCCGGCAGCGGCCCTGAGTTACCAATACAGGTGGTACAGCCGTAGCCGACCAGATTAAAACCGAGCTTATCCAGATATGGCGTCAGACGTGCCGTTGCCAGATAATCGGAAACCACTTTTGAGCCCGGCGCCAGAGACGCTTTCACCCACGGCTGCCGTTGCAGCCCTTTTTCCACCGCGTTCTTCGCCAGCAAACCGGCCGCCATCAGCACGCTCGGATTGGAGGTATTGGTGCAGGAGGTAATTGCGGCAATCACCACCGCACCGTCACGCAGTTCATGTTGCCGATCGCCATCGCGGTAACTGACAGCCTGGTGGTCTTTCTGGGCGTGATTGACTTCCAGCTCATTCGTCTGGCGGAAAGCCTGTGGTACATCCGCCAGCGATACTCTGTCCTGCGGGCGTTTCGGCCCGGCAAGACTGGCCTCCACCGTCGCCATATCCAGCGCCAGCGTGCTGGTGAACACCGGTTCATCGCCCGGCTCCCGCCACAATCCCTGCTCACGGGCATAGGCTTCCACTAACGCCACCTGCTGTGTACTGCGCCCCGTCAGTTTCATATAACTGGTTGTGACCGCATCAATCGGGAAGAAACCGCAGGTCGCGCCATATTCTGGCGCCATATTGGCGATGGTCGCGCGATCCGCCAGCGGCAGATCGTCCAGGCCATCACCGTAGAATTCGACAAATTTGCCCACCACGCCATGTTTACGCAGCATCTGAGTCACCGTCAGCACCAGGTCCGTAGCGGTAATGCCTGCGCGCAGTTTGCCGCTCAGCTTAAAACCCACCACATCCGGGATCAGCATCGACACCGGCTGCCCGAGCATTGCCGCTTCGGCCTCAATCCCGCCGACACCCCAGCCGAGCACGCCAAGGGCATTAATCATCGTGGTATGGGAATCCGTACCCACCAGCGTATCGGGATAGGCGACCTGATGCCCCTCCTGCTCTTCGTGCCACACCGCTTTACCAAGGTATTCCAGGTTCACCTGGTGACAGATGCCGGTGCCGGGCGGCACCACGCTGAACTGATTAAACGCTTTTTGCCCCCAGCGCAGAAAAACATAGCGCTCATGGTTGCGCTCCATCTCCAGCCGCACGTTCTCTTCGAAGGCATCGTCATCGCCAAAATGGTCAACCGTTACAGAGTGGTCGATCACCAGGTCGACAGGTGAAAGTGGATTGACGCGCTCCACATTGCCGCCGAGGCGTTTGACTGCTTCGCGCATCGCCGCAAGGTCAACCACCGCTGGCACACCGGTAAAATCCTGCATTAACACGCGTGCCGGACGATAGGCAATTTCGCGATCGGCATGGGCATTTTTCAGCCAGCCGGCCAGCGCCTGAATATCCTCCGCCGTGACAGAATCACCATCCTGCCAGCGCAGTAAATTTTCCAGTAAGACTTTCAGGGATTTGGGTAAGCGGGAAAGGTCACCGAGCTGTTGCGCGGCAAGTGGGAGACTAAAAAAATGGTAACGCTGGCCATCCACCTCCAGTGTGTGCTGGCTGGTTTCGCGCAGGTTCGACATAGCTCCTCCTTATTCTTATCACTTCAGTAATAACCCGAAAAACATCAGGGTTAGTGTTAAAGATAGTCGAATAAGGCGGCAACGTTTTGATAACAACACAAAATGATAACAGCGGTAACATTCGTTAAAAGTAAAAACGCCGCAATGGGATAGACCATTACGGCGTTTTTTAAAAGAAATGCAATTTTAATGCATTATTACCCACGCTACGCTGGCCCAAAATGCCAGAGAAAAAGCGAAAGTAGTAAACCAGGAAATAGGTACAATATTCATTATTAACTCGCTAAGGCCGGCTTGCGACCCTCAGGGTGTACAACTTAAATCAATTGATAACAACTGACTGTTACAGCAATTGATTTCACCGTTTAAATGCAACTTAATACAACTTAAGGGCGATAAGCTGCCCGAGCCGACAAAAATGGCTCAATCGCAGGCGAGACTATTTGAATTTTTATGTTTGCCAACAATGGCTAAGTGATCAGACGATTAATTACTTTTCTTCTCAATCATCGATTCGATAAAGTCGCGTTGCAGTGCACTCAGTCCCCATGACTCCGGGATGACGACCTCTTCGGCAACTTTAGGCGTATTTTTGCAATAAGAAGATTTCATCTCACGCGTTTGTTCAGGCTTACGAATCTCTGCTTGTCCAAACATGGTGTGACCTCCCCAACTAGCTCCAAATCATCCATGCAACAACAACCCAAAAAAGTGCTGATGCAGCAAATACTGTCAACCATGCAAGACGGCGAGTACTACTACGACGTTCATGCCTGGTCGCTTTCTCCCGTGCAACGGGCTGTACAGTTAATCTAGTCGCCATAGTTTTTGATAATCACTCTCATTAGAACGATTGTTTACACCAATCAAGATTTAGGACGAATCTTAAACAGTTTATCGCGCAAAATCCAGTTATTTTTACTGCGTCCATCGATTAACGGTATTTATCAAAACAAAGCTCAACGGTAAGTTAAATTTAGTTGCACGCTTAATTATAAATATAGCCTTAACTCAAATATTTTCATGATAATTCCAGTTTAATACCCAAATTTATAAGCGTTTTTTGTTTAACCCCCTTCCGGATATACCCGTATTCGTCCTGTGTTTACTGGAGTATCGGAATTATCCAGACGTGGTGCAATGACTGCCAGCGAAAAGTGTGTCCTGATTCGCATTTAGAGGTAAACAATAGAAAAACATGTGATACATGTTTCATTTAGCATGCAAATAGTAAACCGCGAATTCAGATAATAAGTGCAACGCTTGGTCATGTGGATGGAGGGACGGTTAGCTACCGATAAGCTATCCTGCT